>CAZOAA010000011.1:0-42721 GCA_964577715.1 uncultured Candidatus Thioglobus sp.
GCAGTGAAGTATATGACGATATGGCGGAGCATTTAACTAATTTAATTTGGGAAGTGCAAAGGGAGTTTTCAGCTGGTGATAAACTGGGGATTGATTTCGAAGAAAAAGCTTTTTATGATATTTTGAAAGATTTATGCATTAAGTATGACTTTAACTATCCTGAAGATAAGCTTGTTGAGTTATCTAAAGCGGTAAAAGATTTGGTAGATACACAGGCAAAATTCCCTGATTGGAATAAGAGAGATGATATTAAATCAGCTTTGAAAGTAGGGCTAATACTGTTGCTTGATGAATATGGATATCCTCCTGTGGAAAGGGATGAAGTCTATCAAGATATATTTGAACAGGCTGAGAATTTTAAGAAAAATAAAACTAATGGTAACAAGATTAATGGGGACGGTACCTATTAAGTTAAAGTAATGCTTTATAGCCCTGCATTGAAGATAATCTTTTCCGTTCCAATCATAGGCGATACAACTTTTTGAATGTCGTGACCAAGGTTGGTTTTTTGTAGACTCTGTAAATATTAACCAGTTCTAAAATTAATCTTTAAGTCCCTATAGGGCGCTGGATTTGATTTTTATTTCAAAGTGTGTAAGTCTGTATTCGTGCTTTTATTTAATAGTATCTTTTAGCTGTTTTTTTAGAGTGCAAAACAGTGTGCCATAATAAATTTTAATTGTCAAGTTTAGGCGTTAAGCCAGTCGATTAATGCAGTCTATCTGTTCAAACTTGACAGCCAGTTTTAATTATGCCACGCTTTAGATAGTTAATTATTCAACATAAGGAGAAATTATGGGATTACTCAAGGATAGTGGATTAGAGCTTGCTGATGGCGAGTGGTGGATAGGCGAAAACAATATTGACTACATATATATGTTTGATGGTGGAGACGATGACCACGAGTCTTTTGTAATAGATCAATATAAAGAAATGATTAAATTGAATAATTTCTTTTATCTTACTTATGATGCTGCCGATAGATACACGTCTTTGCCAAGTAGTATTCGCAGTGAATATGAAGATATTGTTATAGGCGATCATGTATTAACCAAAGAGGCTCAACAAAAAATTGAAGCCATGAATCAAGAGCGCTTTAGTGAATATGGTTTTTCTAATGACGAGGTATTCAAACTTTACGCGCCAGCTAGCTGTTTAACTATATTGTTTTTTTTCACCATAGCTCAATTAAAAGAATTAAACAAAAAGTTTAATGGTAAAGCGTACAAAAAATGGAACTCTAAGAATAGTAAAGGAGTATCTGAGTTTAATCAACTTCTCAGATTACTATCTGACCATCTTCATCTTAATATAAGAGGTAGTGATATGCAGCAGATTAACGCTATTATGGGGGCTTGTAAAAATATAAGAAATGATTTTGCACATGGTGATTTTGCTGGGGTTGAAGATAAAATACGAGGGCTAAGTGTTAAAAAATCTCTTAACTCTGTTTCTAATTTATTAAGGTTAATTAATAATGCAATCTCTGGAAAGAAGAATATAAAACTTGCTTAAGTTCAAAGGGGGGCGGCTTAGATTAAAAATGGTGGCAATCAATCTCTAATATAGTGCCCACCTAATCAAATAAATCTCTTTGTACGTTAAATCCTAAATATGTCCTGACTGGTATTTTGATGGAATTTTGCTTAACATTAAATTCTCTGATGAGTTTCTTAGCTATTGAGTAATTATTAGAGCTACTGCCAGGCCAAAACCTTAGTCTCAGTTGTGCACATTCACTATCGCTCTCTTTGAGAATATCATCGCTATCCATATAAGTATCCCCAAGGCAATTTGGAAGCATATGTTTTAGCTTTTTAAGGTCAATATATGGGTTTCGTCTCATAACTTAATTGTACATAAATAATTAAACTTATCAGTCTTTAATGAGATGCAATTCTGGACCCAATAGGGACGACGCTTATTAAAAAGGCGGCTCATCAAATGGATGTGCATCAATTGGTTCAATAGTTTTTTCAGTCGGTGCATTAGTGTTGCTAGGTATTCCAGTGTTATCTTGTTTAATGCTATCTAGTATTTGTACAGTGCCATTAAAACCGCTAACGATAACTTCTGTAGTGTATTGATCTTGGCCGTTTTTATTTGTCCATTTACGGGTTTGTAGTTTGCCTTCGATGTAGAGCTTGGATCCTTTGTTGCAATACTGAGCAACGATTTCTGCTAATTTGCCAAATAGCACCACTCTGTGCCACTCGGTTTTGTCTTGTTTTTGGCCTGTGTTTTTATCTGTCCATGATTCTGAGGTGGCAATAGATAAATTAGCAATGGGATTGTTACCTGATGTGAATTTAACCTCTGGTTTTGCACCAAGGTTGCCGATGAGTATTACTTTGTTAATTCCTGACATTTTTTTGATATTTATTTACATTGAAAAAATTGATAGTATATACTAAGATTTATTAAATTTTTACTATAAACGTACAAAAACATAGGAAAACATAGATATGGATAGATTAGAGATGTGTGAGGTATTAAATACCATGGCTAATGGTTTTGATTTTACTTCTGGTGAAAAAATTAGTGGTTTGAGCGATAAATCCACCGCAGCCATTTATAAGGCTTTATTCGAGCTAGGGTGTAATGCGAATAGTGGGGTGCAAAATTCTACGAGTGTTGTGATGTCTCCAGAGAAGATTATATTAGATGCTAAGGATAAGCAATTGTTAGAGCGCCTAAAAGAATACAGAACAGAGGTTACTAAAGAGCTTGGGTATAAGGCTTATTGGGCTGGTACTAATAGGTCTCTTGAAGAAATGGCTTATTTCAAGCCGATTTCAATGAGTGAGTTAATGGAAATACATGGCGTTGGAGAGAAAATTGCTGATGAGTTTGGTGAAGAATACATCGGCATTATTAATGACTTTATCGCAGAAAGCGAGATTGAAATTAAAGAAGAGGCGGATGGTTGATTATGAAATTCGAGTTTCTTGATAGGCCGATAAAGTGCCCTAAGTGTAATTCTGACAATATTATTCCTATTATTTACGGCTTGCCAACTCATGAATTGTTTGAAGACAGTAAAGCCGGTAGGGTTGCCTTAGGTGGTTGCTGTCAACGTGTAGATGACCCACTCTGGGAATGTGGTGATTGCAAAACAGAGCTTTATAAGAAAAATTATGAGCTATAAATACCATCCAAAACCCAGTGTTTGCCCTGTGTGTGATTCTAAAAATATCTTAGATATAGTTTATGGAATGATTGATGAAGATGGGGCAAAACAGATGAAAAATGTAGTATTTGGAGGGTGTGTTATTACAGGAGATAATCCAAAATGGCAGTGCGGACAATGTGGCACAGATTTTTACAGAACTAAAAAGGATGATAAATTATGAGTTATAAATATTATGCAGATAAGACGTCTGAGGCAAGATTAACCTTTATTAATGGACATATCTTTGCCTGCATCAATGATCGAGAATGGTTAATTGATACGGGTGCCCCTACTTCGTTTGGACTATCAAGTTCATTAGAGATTAATGGTTATGAGTTTGAACTACACAATAACTATTTAGGATTGAGTGCTAAAGAGTTGTCTATGCATACAGGCCATGTGGTTTATGGATTGATCGGTACTGATATTCTTAATCGGTTTAATATTGTGATGGACTGTGAAAATGAAAAAATAGTATTTTCTAATGAAGAGGTTGCGATGGGCGGTATTAAGGTTTCAATGCGTAAGTTTATGGGCATACCAATTATCAATGTGAAGATAGATGGGCAGAATAGAAAGATGTTTTTTGATACAGGGGCTCAGATTTCATATTGGCACGGCAATAGTATTAATGCCTATGAATCTGTTGACACTATGACGGATTTTTACCCAGGGTTTGGAGAGTTTGAAACTAAGGTTTACTCAATAGACATAGAGCTTGAAAACAAGCCATTTAATATCAGATGTGGTGTATTGCCAGATAAGCTTGAAATGGCATTATCAATGGGTGGTACTGAAGGCATTATTGGCAATGAAATAATGAAAAACAGGGTTGTTGGTTATTTCCCTAAAAAAGACCAAATCATGATTTCGTAGCAATACGAATAAACTTAAAAAACTAAATAGGAGAATAAATGTGATCAGAAGAAGGTTAGGTGGAAGTGCGATAGTAGGGGTAATAGATGTTGATACAGAAATTAGAGCAGCGCTTGCTAAATTAGTTGATGTAATAGCACTTCACAACGAGGAGATTAATATTGATAAAGTTAAGGCGCAATTTAAGGAAATGACTGGCCGAGCTCTTCGTGATTTTGAACAAGATATTCGCACCTTTCCACGAGAGATGGATTGTGAAGAAATGGCTAATTTTTAGTAGCTAATGTTAGGTGCAATTACTGGTGATATTGTTGGTTCGGTATATGAATGGAACAATATCAAATATAAAGATTTTGAACCGTTGTTTAACCCTGATGCTTTATTTACGGATGACAGTGTTTTAACCGTTGCTTTGATGGATGCAATCTATCATGATAGGAGTTATGCTGATGTGATGAGAGAATATTTTGCACAGTATCCTAATGCTGGCTATGGGGATATGTTTCATCATTGGTGTAAGTACGACAAACAAGAGGGCTATAACAGCTGGGGTAATGGCTCAGCCATGCGTACTAGTGCGGTAGGTTTGGCATTCGACACTTTGGAAGAAGTACTGGAAAGGGCAGAGCATTACGCTGAGTTTACACATAATCACCCTGAAGGTATTAAAGGTGCTCAAGCAACTTCTACGGCTATCTTTATGGCAAGAACTGGCTCAAGTAAGGATGAGATTAGAAATTACATATCTGAGCAATTTGGTTATGATTTAGATCGCACAGTTGATAGTATTCGACCTGAGTATGAGTTTAATGAATCGTGCCAAGGTACAGTGCCTGAAGCGATTGTTGCTTTTTTGGATTCAACTGATTTTGAAGATGCGATTCGTAATGCTGTTTCTCTAGGTGGTGACAGCGACACTTTAACCTGTATTACAGGTGGGATTGCTGAGGCCTTTTATGGTGGAGTGCCACAATACATTGCTAATCAAGCTATGCAAAAGCTCAGGCCTAATATGCAAGATGTAATCACAAAGTTTTACGATAAATACAGTCCTAGTGATGTTGTTAAAAAGGCACAGGGAAAGTTGAGGATTGTTAAGTGATTGCACAAGATGTTTTGTATTTATTACGTAAAGAGTCTGATTTTATCAACAGTCCAATTCATGGGCTAAAACATTGGGAAACTGTTGAACGCAATGGGCATTACCTAGCTGAGTTTAATGGTGCTGATAAAGAGGTATTGTCGTATTTTGCGTATTTTCATGATTGCATGCGTGAGAATGAAGCCCGTGATAAAGGGCATGGCCCTAGGGCGGCGTCTTTTGCTAAAAAACATCGGGACATTATTCCACTGAACGATGTGCAGTTTAAACAACTAACTGATGCTTGTAAGGGGCATACGCACGGTGTACGCCCAGAATGCATTACTATTAATACTTGTTGGGATGCTGATCGGCTAGATCTTGGCAGGGTAGGGATCGAACCTAATGCAAGCTATTTGCACAATGAAGAGGCTAAACGCATTGCTGATAGGTTAGATTTTGAAAGTCTTAATGGTTTTAAAGTAAAGGATGAATTGACCGATGTTATTCAAAAAGTGGTATTTGATTTAGATAACACGTTAATTTGTGAAAAAGGCGCGAGTGTACGACCTGGTATGTTTGATTTGCTCTATTCGTTAAAAGTAAACAATATTGAGATGAGCATATGGACAGCTAGCACTAGGAATAGGGCTGAAGGAATTATTGACAGGCTTGGTTTGAGTGATTATTTTGTTGATGTAGTGTATCGGGATGATTATGACCCTGAGGCAACTTGGGGAAAAACACAGCCAAAAGATATTCGTTATAGTAATGGTGATTTGTTGGTAGATGATAGCAAAAAGCACATTGAATTTGTTAAATCTATTGGGCTTAAAGGTTTTCTCATTACGCCGTATATTAGCTATATTGATACGAATTTAGACGAAATTGAGCAATTACACCGCTTGATACTACCCAAGGTGGAATTTAATCTTAAACGGGAAAATCAGTTGTTTAGAGTGATTAAACGGTTGTTTGCAAAAAAGAAACCCGCACCTAAGTGGATTGAATAGGCTAAATCTAATAAGGGTATTTTTTTGTTAGCCAAATAACTTCATTAACAAAACATTTAGTCTTCATTTTTATACAATCTTAAAAAGGTATATTTAAGCTTATTTAATGGGTGTTATCCAAATGATGAAAATAATATTGTTATGCTTGTTGTTTGCTACTTCTGTTTATGCAGATTTAGATAAAGCTGTTGAGTTAGCAGAACAAGGCAAGGTTAAAGAAGGACAGTTAGAATTAACCAAAATTGCTAATGCAGCCAATGATGGGGATGCAAAGGCTCAATTTGAATTTGGCACCATGTGGGATACAGAAGGTTTTTGGTTGTGGCACGATGAGCAAAGAGCTGTTAAATGGTGGAGAAAATCAGCTGAACAAGATTATGCTCCAGCGCAATTAATGATGGGTTCGGTTTATTTGGGCGGAGTTAAAGTAGAAAAAGATTTAGAAAAAGCCGATGAGTGGTTTAATAAAGCCATTGAATCAGATCATAAATTAATAGACGTAGTGAATGCTTTAAAAGCATTAGCCGCTGAAAAAGATTTAGATATGTCTAATCTAGGAGATAGGCTAGCAGTTTGTTCTGCTAAGTCTTTATTATTAGCAGCGGTTTTGAAGAATGAGAAAGAATACTCAGAAGCGCTGATGGAAAGGTCGGTTGAATGGCAAGCAGCATCAATAGTAATCTTTATGACAAAAGAAGAAATGACGCAAGAGGATGCTGAAAATGCGTATGAGAAAGTAACAGGAGATACGGCACTTAACTCTGGCATTAAAGAAGCTATGGGCAATAAGCCTGAGTTAATTAAACTCTCTGAAGAGATAATTTATTATATGGATAAGAATTGTGTTCCTTATGATGCGTATGTAGAGAGATTGAAAAGTAAAGAATAGAGTTCAGTTTTTCGTTATTCCAGTTGGCATTGCAATATTAGTGGGATCAATCTTGGTTTTGCTAATAAAGAATTTATCAGGTTTAATTTTAAAAAAATCGGAAATTTTTGAAAATAGGCCGATTTAAGATGAAAAATACATAAAAACAGGCTTTAAAAGCCAAAAAACCTTCGATTTTAGGCGTTTTTATAGTGTTTATCTTGCGGAAGTAGGGCGGTGGTCAAAATTTGGCAAATTTTTATTGTTATTTGAGAATACAAGTAATTGACATCTATAATCCATTGGATTAGAATATAACTATGTAAACATTCATTGAGCAAATGGTACAAGAAAAATTAACTGGAAAAAATATATTTTAAGTTATGAACAAAGACAATAAATTAATGGTTTATCAGGCAAAGAACGGTGCAATTGAGCTTAAAGGTGATATTACTAATGAAACTGTATGGGCAAGTCAAAAACAACTTTCTCAAGTTTTTGGTGTAAGCACTCCTACAATCAATGAACATATAAAAAGTATATTTAAAACTGAAGAATTAAATAAGTCTTCAACTATTAGGAAATTCCTAATAGTTCAAAAAGAAGGTGCTAGAGAGGTTTCTCGTAATATCGATCATTATAATTTGGATATGATTATCTCTGTTGGATACAAGGTTAACTCTAAAACTGCCACCAAATTTAGAAAATGGGCAACTCAAACGCTAAAACAACACATTACTCAAGGTTTTACTATTAACCCATCACGTATTGAGCAAAATTATGCTGATTTTATGCAAGCGGTGGATGAGGTAAAAATACTCACTAGCAATAACACTCTGCTAAAAACAGACGATGTATTGGCGTTAATCAAAAGCTTTGCCCACACTTGGTTTTCACTTGAATCGTTTGATGAAGACAAGCTACCTAAAGGCGGCTTAACCAAACAAGATATTCAGCTAGAAGCTAGCACTTTATATGAAGCAGTGGCTCAATTAAAGAAAGGTTTGATTGCTAATAATCAAGCTACCCAGCTGTTTGCCCAAGAAAAGAAAAAAGATACTTTAGCAGGCATCTTTGGCAATGTTTTTCAATCTGTATTTGGTGAAGATGCTTATCCAACCGTTGAAGAAAAAGCCGCACATTTGCTTTATTTTATTGTTAAAAATCATCCATTTAATGACGGCAATAAGCGCACAGGTGCGTTTTCTTTTATCTGGTTTTTGCAAAAAGCCCAGCTTGATTTTAGAGCCAAAATCACCCCAGAGGCGCTAACGGCAATTACTTTACTGATTGCTCAAAGCAACCCAGTAGATAAAGATAAGGTCATTGGTTTAGTAGTTGTGTTGTTAATAGGTGATCGCCATGAATCTGTTTAACAGTATCGAACAAGGATTAGATGAGGCAGTTGTATTTGCTAAAGGAAAAACACCAAAGGCAGTCGTTCATAATATTGATCCAATAGATGTAAAAAATATTCGTGCTAATGTTGGTATGAGTCAGAATGAATTTGCCGATGCTTTTGGTATTAGTGTTAGTACGCTTCGTCATTGGGAGCGTGGAGATAGAACGCCTAGAGGCCCGGCGTTAGTACTGCTTAATGTAGTGGCTAAAGAGCCTCAGACAGTATTAAGAGCTTTGAGTAATTAATAATAGGGGATTGCAATGATTGTATTTAAGAGAATATTAAAAATATTACTAATAGGTGTTTTTCTAGGCGCTTATCCGCTATCTTATGCGCAAGAATACTCTCACCCGAGTGTTACTCGCCTGATTAAAGCAGATAATGACCCTGTTGGTGTGGTGTTTGAGTTGATTGAAAATGATAAAAACACTTGGCAATGGGCAGCACCCATGATTAAAGGGTTAAGAGATCAGTTAAAAGAGAAATATCCAGATATTGAGATTGCCGTTGTTTCCCATGGGCGCGAGCAGTTTCAGTTGATTAAGAAAAGAGCCGAGCGCCAAAAGGCGTCAATATCCATATTAGAAGATTTGGTACGCAAAGAGAATGTTGATTTGCATGTTTGTGGTACGCATTCATCGTGGTTTGACATTGATCCGAGTAGTTATATTGATATTGTTGATGTGGCAGTGAGTGGGCCGGCTAAGATTAATGATTATATTAATTTAGGGTATCAGCCAGTTCAACTCTATTACAAAAAGCCAAAAAAATAGTAAATATGAGCAAATTATTAAAAAGATCAACAGTGTATTTTGAAGAAGACCTTCATCAAGCATTAAAGATTAAGTCTGCAACAACCCATCAATCGGTTTCAGAGATGGTGAATGAAGCTGTTCGCTATTCACTAAAAGAAGATCAGGAAGATCTTGCTGCTTTTAACGATAGATCATCTGAGAAAGTCATAAGTTTCGAGGCCTTAATCAATGATCTGAAGGCACATAGAAAAATATAATTTTATACTGAAGAGTTAGAAGGGCACTGAATGATTGATTTGAAAGACGTGCATTATGCTTTCAATTTACATTATTTAACATAATATAAATTATGCGAAGTTATTATAAATATTTAGAAATAATGCCTGAAAGTGCTTTAATATGGTCATTACGGTCGTTTAACGCTGGAATGTAGCCAAACTTTTTGCCGCCAGCCTCTATAAAATATCCTCTATTCTCCTTGTCGATTTCTTCTAGAGTTTCTAAACAATCAACGGAAAAACCTGGGCAAATCACTTGCACATGCTTAGCGCCATTTTTTGCTAAAGATTCTAAGCTGCTTTTAGTTTTAGGCTTTAGCCACTCTTCACGGCCAAATATTGACTGAAAACACAACTGATACTCATCTTCTTGTAAATTAAGCGCTTTAGCGAGCAATTCGGTTGTTTTAACGCAATGGTCATAATAAACGTCACCATTATCGACAAAACGCTGTGGAATACCATGAAATGAGATCATTAGCTTATCTGGCTTGCCGTGTTGAGCCTGATGCTCATTGACTGAATTGGCTAAAGATTGAATATAGCCGTCATTTTGATAGTAATCATTGATAAATGACATTTCTGGCTTGTTATTCCAGTTATTAAGTGCTTTATTGACCGCATCAAAGGTTGAAAGGGTTGTAGTAGTAGAATATTGTGGATAAAGAGGCAGAATGATAATTTTTGTGCAGTTGCTTTCTTTTAACTTTTTAAGTGCCGAATCAATAGATGGATTGCCGTAACGCATACCTATTTCAAATATCAAATCATCATGCTCATTGAGTAGTATTTTTTTAATGCCTTGAAGTTGTAAATTAGAGATATTAAGTAGTGGCGAACCAGGGCCAAAACTGTCCCAAATTTTAGCGTAATTTTTAGCAGATTTTGCTGGTCGTATATTTAAAATAATTACATTTAAAGCCAACCACCAAATTAGTTTGTTAGTGGGCTGAATTACTCGATCATCTGAGAGAAATTCTTTTAAATATCGCTTTAAAGCAGGCTTTGTAGGCTCATCTGGCGTACCAAGATTGGTGAGTAAAATTCCAGTTTTCATTAAAATTTTTCTAGATTTTGATCAATAAAATCACGCACAAAGTCATGAGTTTGTGCTGAGTGAAAACGCCCAACTTCTTCGCCTTTAATAAAGGCAATAACAGTTGGAAAACCACGTACAGAAAATTGCCCAGCAATCTTCATATTTTCATCCTCAGCCTCAAGTTTTGTAAGTGCAAATTCGCTCTCATTATACCCCGCTGCAACGCTAGTAAGTATAGGCTCTAAAATTCGACATGGTCCGCACCAATCGGCTGAAATATCCAAAATTACAAGTTGCTCATAAGAGCGATCAATCACTAAAGAGTCAAAAGTGTCGATCGAAACGTCTTGTGAGACAACCTTAGACATATAGAATAATATTAGAGTCGGATAGTGTTAAAACTCTCATTCTTTTTTCGTAATATTAGTGAAAAAATAATACTAATAACAACACCTAACACTAAACCTAAAAGAGCAAATATCCACTCAATACTATCAGTAGCTGGGAGGGAATCAACTTGCGCTTTAAGCATCGTATTTTGATCGGATAAAGCTTTATTTTCAACATTTAATTGATCATTAAATGCTTTAATATCAATGGTTTTAGAGGATAATTGCTTGTTTTTATTTTGAAGTAATAATAATTCTTTTTCTAGCTTTTGAAGCTTTGAATTGTCTATTTTAGTAGTGGTTTTAGCTAGTTTTTTTGGAGCTTGATCTGTTAATTTATTAGACAAAATCCAGCCAGTAGTATCACCAAAAGAAACTTGAGACCAGCCAGAGTAGTGCAAGGTTAATAAGTCTAATTGAGTGTCTTTAGGCAAGTGTTTGATAATATTTGTATCACTATTATTAGTTTTATCTGATCTTAAGGGTGAATTATCTTCCAAAACATAGGTAACGGAAGTGGCAAAAACATTAAGAGATAAAAGTAAAAAGACAATTAAGGAAATATATTTTTTCATGGAAGGGTATTTTATAAAATTAGCCACTAGTATAAGCAAAAATGCATTGAAAAACACAAAAATAGGGGTAAATTTTAATAAAATCATTAAAAATCAATGACTTATGTAAATATTTTAAACACCTTCATTTTTAAACGATTAAAGGGTGTGCCAACACATAATATAGTTTTTATAAAAAAGTCTCTAAAATCTAAAATTTTAAGCTAGCTAGTGATAATTGCTCTGAAAATTGCTTTTTGATAAAAATATAACAATTATTATCTTTAGTTAAGTTTGCTTTTGAATAAAAAAACCAGTTAGTCGATATTTTTGGTTTGGACTAGTTGGTCGATCTGGAATTGTTAATTCAAAAAAACCACATTTTATGAGTGGATTTAAAATATCTTGCTTAAATTTTGTTTTATTTGTTCTTCCTGAAATTTTTATGAGCTCTGAAGCAGAACTTTCAACCTTGCATTTTTTTAAAATTTTGACTTGGTCACTGCTTATTTTTTCATAGTTACAGCTTAGTCCCTTCTTGATCCCTGATGCTCTTTTTATGCTTTCACTATCATTGTTTTTTGATTTATATAGATCTTGTTGATAAGATTTTTTTTCACCACTTTTACTGCTTTTAAAATCTTTATTCCACTGCTCGTCTTCGTTGGAATTTGGTGTTTTTTTATTTTTTTTATTCCTTCCAAAAAACATTAGCGCACAGTAGAGATAAGTAAAAGATGGCTCAAGTTTAACAAAAAACTGATTTTTTGGGTTGTGGAATTTTAAAAATCACTTGATTTTTGGTGAATTTAATCCTTTTATTTCACTTAAAAGGGCTGTTTATTTGCCTTTATTGACTTAATATTTGGTCTAAGAATAGGCGCAATCTATCTGATTCTGGGTTTTTAAAGAAGGATTCTGGCTCGTTTTGTTCGATAATTTGCCCTTCATCCATAAAAATAATACGATCTGCTACCTTTTTAGCAAAGCCCATTTCATGGGTAACGCAGATCATAGTAATACCCTCTTTTGCTAGCTCTACCATTACATCTAGCACCTCTGAGATCATTTCTGGATCAAGTGCTGAGGTTGGCTCATCAAAGAGCATGATTTTTGGTGATGTGCATAGTGCTCTAGCTATTGCTACGCGCTGTTGCTGCCCGCCACTGAGCTGATTTGGGTATTTTTCTGCTTGATCCTTAATGCCTACCCTATCAAGTAGTTTTAAGGCCTTTTCTCTGGCCTCTTGCTTGGTTTCATGATGCACCCAAATTGGTGCTAGGGCAAGGTTATCAATAATGCTTAAGTGAGGAAAAAGGTTAAAGTGCTGAAATACCATTGACACTTCAGAACGAACCTGCCTGATTTTTTTTACATCATCGCTAAGTACAACACCGTCAACAATAATTTCACCTTCTTGAAACTTTTCTAGGAAGTTTACACAGCGAATTAAGGTTGATTTACCGCTACCAGAAGGGCCGCAAACAACAATAATCTCCCCCTCTTTTACTTTTAGATTGATATTATTAAGTGATTGAAACTCTCCATACCATTTGTTTAGGTTGTTAATTTCGATAATATCACAGCAGTTTTTTTCGCCGATGTCTTTGTTTATTATATTACTCATAGTTTTTTCTTTTATATTTTATGTTCTGTGCTAAAGCGTACTTCCAGTGATTTTGCATAACGACTCATAGAGTATAGGATAGCCCACATTACTATGGTTACAAATACATAGCCTTCTGTTTCTCTACCTAGCCAGTTTTCATCACTGGTTGTTAAATGTACCATTGCTAGCATATCAAATAGGCCAATGATTAGTACTAGCGTTGTATCTTTAAATAATGCAATAAATGAACCCACAATATTTGGAATAGATATTTTTAGGGCTTGGGGCAAGATAATAAGTACGGTTTTTTGATAAAAACTAAGGCCTATAGCATCTGCAGCTTCATACTGCCCTCTTGGGATGGCTTGTAGTCCTCCTCGAATAACTTCAGCAATATAGGCGGTTTGGAACATGGTGATACCAATAAGTGCTCGTAAGAGTTTATCCATATTCATGCCTTCAGTAAAAAATAACGGTAAGACTACTGAAGCCATAAATAAAATAGTAATGAGCGGAACACCACGAATAAATTCAATATAAATAACTGAAAGAAACTTAATTGCTTTCATTTCAGACTGTCTGCCTAAAGCCAATAGAATACCTAAAGGAAAAGAGGCAACAATACCAACTGCGGCTACAATAACGGTTAGCATTAGACCGCCCCATTTATGGGTTTCAATAATGCTTAAACCCAAACCTCCATAAAGTAAGAAAAAAGAAATAATCGGGTAGATAACTATCATGGCAATAATAAATTTTATTTTGTATTCAGAGCTGCCCATTGTTCGAGCAATCAGTATAAATGCTGCCCCTAATGCTAATACCGTCTGTGGACGCCAATATTGGTCTTGCGGATAGAACCCGTAAGTATATAAATTAAGCTTTTCAAATACATAGCTCCAACAAGCCCCTTCTTTAGAACATTGATCGTTTGATACCTGCGCAAAAGTTGCATCGAAAAACATCCAATCAGCCAGTGGCGGAATAATTAAATAGAGCAGATATATAGCAAACAGCGTTAAAACACTATTAAACAGTGAAGAAAATAGATTTTCTCTAAGCCAAAGAATAAGCCCTATTTGAGAAACTGGCGGAGATTTAGGTGATTGTAACTTGTAAGTTGGCACTGTTATCTTCCCTTAATGCTCATCTTATGATTCACAATATTTAAAATTAAAGAAATAATGAGTGATATCGTTAAATATACCGCCATGGTCATTAGAATAATTTCAACTGCTTGACCGACTTGGTTAAGTACTGTACCTGCAAAAGTACTAACTAACTCTGAATAACCAATAGCTGCAGCCAATGATGAGTTTTTGGTTAGGTTTAAGTATTGGTTAATAATAGGAGGGATGGCTACTCTTAATGCTTGCGGTAATACGACTAGTTTGAGCGATTGTACTTCAGTTAAGCCCATGGCCGCCGCCGCTTCTTTTTGCCCTTTATCGACCGATTCAATGCCAGATCGAATTGCCTCGGCAATATAGGTTGCGGTATAAACGCTAAGTGCAAAAGCTAAAGACAGAAACTCTGGCGAAAGAGTCATACCACCTTTAAAGTTAAACCCCTTGAGTGCTGGGTAATCAAGATACAAAGGTGAACCCAATAAAAAATATACCAAAACTGGAAGGCCAACTATCAATAACAGTGAATAACCAAAGGTATGTGTTTCAATACCTGTGTCATCGTGCTTTTTATTAAAAAATCGCTTCATAGCAATGGTAAGAATAATGCCCACCACAAAAGCAATAATAACCCAAATAAAGCCGTCTTCAGCAATAGGTTTGGGCATGTAGATTCCTCTTAAATTAACAAAGATAGAATCAAAAAATTCAATACTTTTACGAGGATGTGGAAAACTAATAAGTGCAATGTTGTACCAAAAAAGAATTTGTAATAAGATTGGAATGTTTCTAAAAAGTTCAATATAGCCACCTGCTAACTTGGCAATTAGATAATTGTTAGACAATCTGGCGATACCGATAATAAGGCCAATTAGTGAGGCAAATAAAATACCGACTAGAGACACCACAATGGTGTTAATTAGCCCGACATAAAATACGGTGAGGTTGGTAGAGCTTGAAGAGTAATCTATCAAATATTCGGCAATATCAAAGCCGGATTCTGCTTCTAGAAAACCAAAACCTGTTTTAATACCGCGTGATTCAATATTGATAAACATGTTATCAATGGCGCTATAGAAAAAATAAGCAATGGCTAGCAGAGCAATGACTTGGAATAAGAATGCCCTTACTTCGTTGTTGTAGAGAAAAGAAAAGATTGACTTAGCTTTAGTCGACATAGGATTAATTAAGAAAAAGCCAGCTTAATTAATTGAGCTGGCTTTTATTAATCAGAAAAGTTGTTTATCTGAATGGTGGTGAATAAAGGATACCGCCTTGAGACCAAAGTGCATTTAAGCCTCTAGAAATATTAAGTGGTGTACTTTTACCAATATTTCTTTCAAATGCTTCTGAGTAGTTACCTACTTGAGAAACAATATTGAAAGCCCACTTTTTATCCAAACCTAAGTGATCGTGTAATTTGCCAGAATTACCTAACAAACGACCGACTTCTGGACTCTTGAAAGTACCATAAGCATTCTTAGAAGAAACGCCTAGTTCCTCTGCAGTAATCATAGCGTTAAGCGACCATTTAACAATGTTAAACCACTTGTCATCACCTTGACGTACAACCGGGCCTAATGGCTCTTTAGAGATTACATCGCCTAATACCATAGCAGATGATGGATCTTTAAGTGTTGTTCTAAGTGCGTAAAGTTGTGATTGGTCTGATGTTAATACATCACAACGACCAGATTCAAAACCATTTTTTGATTGTGCTGAAGTGTCTGACAAAGATGAGTTGTAGCTCATACCATTACTTTTAAAGTAATCTGCTAAGTTAAGCTCAGTTGTTGTACCTGCCTGTAAGCAAAAAGTAGCACCATCAAGATCTTTAGCGCTATTAACACCTAATGATTTTTTAACCATGAAACCTTGACCATCGTAGTAGTTAACACCAGCAAAGTTAAGACCAAGTGATGCATCACGAGTTAGTGTCCAAGTTGTGTTTCTTGAAAGCATGTCAATTTCGCCAGATTGAAGCGCAGTAAAACGCTCTTTAGCTGTGAGTGGCACATACTTAACTTTATCAGCACTGCCTAGAGTTGCTGCTGCAACTGCGCGACAAACATCAACGTCTAATCCTTTCCAGTTACCTGATGAATCGGCCGATGAAAAACCTACCAAGCCGGTAGAGACGCCACAGTTAAGATGGTCTTTAGCTTGTACATCGCTAAGTGTATCTGCCTGAACACCGTAAGCACCTAATGCTAATAACGATACAGCAGAAATTTTTAATAATTTATTCATAAATCTCCTCTTGTAAAAAAACAATTTAAAAAAAGCAACCCCCCAATGGAATTACAAGTGTTAAGTTTATCAATTATTTGTATTGTGTGGAGGCTTTTTGAAAAAAAGATAGTAAGCCCAATATCAATGTTACTGAAGTAATAATTAGTAAAGACTTTGGATGAATGAGTGGAGAATAAGAACTATAAATAGAGGCCAAGGCAGAGCTTGCTGCTAATAAAGTGAATAATGCTAATACTGATTTAATTAAATGAAGTGCATACATTTTTGTTAACCTCCCCCAAGGTTTTAATTTGTTAACTAGTTAAATAACTGCAATTGTGCTCAATGAAAGAACAATAACCGCTGATGAATAGATAAACGTTTGTAGTAATGTTTCCATGCTTCCCCCTTAATTAAATGTTAAAAAAATCAATGCACTATTGTGCAAATTGAGTAATCGTAGATGACCTAGTTGAGCTGCCATTTTTAAGCGATGCTCTTGTAAGCCATTTTTTAGCTTCTTTATCGTTAGCTTCTGTGCCATCTCCAAAAAAGTAAGCCTCCCAAACTTTATATTGAGCAAATAAATTACCTTGTTTGGCAGAGCGTTGATACCAGTAAAAAGCATGTTTAGGGTGCTTAGCTACATCGATACCTTTTTGAAAAATATTAGCCAGTTGAAACTGGGCATCTGCATCACCTGTATAGGCTTTTTGTTGCAGATCGATCGCCTCATCAGTTAGTTGATAATTTGGCAATAAATGTTTGTGTACTTGATTCATAAAAACTCCCCTGTTTTATTGTTGAATTAAGCGCAATATACCATGTGTTTTTTTGCATTGCAAACTAAATATGTAAAAAAAACATAACTATATATTTTTATATATAAATCAATTACTTATATATTTATTATGGTTTTTTTAACTTACTGGTATTTTTTAACTATATTTATTTTTTACAACTACTGGTAAAAAATAACTATAATAGGTAAAAAATACAACTATTCAAAGGATAAATTAATGGCAACAAAAACCAAAGATTATTTAGATAAAGTACGCAAAAAGACTGGGCTTTCAGACTATAAGATCTCTCAAAAATATTCAATTAATCAATCAAATCTTAGTAAATATAGCTCTGGAAAATCAGCACTTTCTGAAACCCATGCTTGGCAATTTGCCAGTGCTTTAGGAATTAACCCAGCCGAAGTGGTGGCCAATACAAAATTAGAACATGCAAAATTAACCGGCAATAAATCGAAGGCCATATTTTGGCAGGAACAGCTAGAAAACCTTTCAAACGACTCAGAGCCTTTAAAAATTGATATTGCACAATTTAACCCTGTTGTTGGCGATCTTAAGAATAACTCACGTAGAATTATAGATACGGCATTAAAGGCGGCTGATTCAGGAGTGCATTTATTAATCTTTCCAGAATTGGCACTGATTGGTTACCCACCTGAAGATTTACTTTTGCGTGAAGGCTTTATTGATCAGGTAGAAAAAAAAGTTGATCTTATTCTTAAGCAGACACCTGAATCCATTGCACTGATTTTTGGGGCACCTTCTCGAGAAGGCACTAAGTTGTATAACAGCGCCTACTTAATACAAAATAAACGCTTACGCATTTATCATAAACAAATATTACCTAATTATGGGGTATTTGATGAAAAGCGCTATTTTGAACCTGGTAACGACACGCTTGTATTCGAATGTCAAAATAGAAAAATTGGCTTGGTTATTTGTGAAGATGCTTGGGAGGCAGAGCCTGTTCGTATGGCGGTTAATCATGGTGCGCAAATGTTAATTAGTATTAATGCATCCCCTTTCCAAGTTGATAAACATGAACAGCGTTTAAAAATTATTAAAAAACGCATTTCTGAAAACAATATTGACTTTATCTATGTCAATAATACGGGAGGACAAGATGAGCTAGTCTTTGATGGCGCTTCTTTTATGATGAATAAATCTGGTGAAGTAACGCACCAACTCCCATTTTTTAAAGAAATAACTCATTCATTGGACCACCCTATTGAATATAGCGATGAGCCAATTGAAAAAACCATTTACGATGGCTTAGTTTTATCTACAAAGGATTATATTGAAAAAAATGCTGTTTTTAATGGTGCAGTAATCGGCCTATCTGGAGGTATTGATTCGGCATTAACTCTAGCTATTGCAGTAGATGCTCTAGGCGCTGAGAATGTTCAAGCAATTATGATGCCTTATGAATACACCTCTAATATGAGCTTAGAGGATGCCAAAGCACAAGCAAGTAGCATGAATGTTGAATATCATGAAATTAACATTCACACAATGGTTGATAGTTTTAATGCACAACTGAGTGGTATTTTTGCAGGTGCAAAAACAGACACCACTGAGGAAAACCTACAAGCACGTATTCGAGGCACCTTACTGATGGCAGTTTCTAATAAATCTGGAAAAATTGTACTCACTACGGGCAATAAATCTGAGATGGCTGTGGGCTATGCTACTTTATATGGAGACATGTCGGGCGGTTTTGCACCGCTCAAAGATATTGCTAAAACTTTAGTTTATCGTTTGGCTAAATATAGAAACACACTTTCTTATGTGATTCCTGGGCGAGTGATTGATCGTGAGCCTTCAGCAGAACTTGCACCTAATCAAATTGATCAAGACTCCCTACCGCCCTATGATGAGCTCGATGCAATACTAGAGTTGTTTGTTGAGCAAAAACTCTCCGTTGAACATATTGTTGAAAAAGGCTTTAGCGAGAACACCGTTAAACGCATTACTTCAATGGTACTTAATAATGAATATAAGCGTAGACAGAGTGCCCCTGGGCCCAAAGTTAGTGCCAATGCGTTTGGCAAGGAACGCCGTTATCCGATGACTTCTAAATTTCGGCCGTAAATATTTTTAACATGCCTCTGGCTTTATGCTTGGTTTCTTCTAATTCTCGATTAGCATCAGAATCAAAAACAATGCCTGCACCCGCTCTTAGGGTTAAAGTATTGTCTTTTTGAGTAATAGTACGAATTAGAATATTAAAATCCATTTTGCCATTATTGCTAATATAGCCTAATGAACCTGTATAGGCTTGTCTTGGCATTTTTTCAAGTTCTGAAATAATTTGCATACATCTTACTTTTGGGCAACCAGTAATTGTCCCTCCTGGAAACAGCGCCCTAATAAGATCTTTAATACCAACACCTTGCTTAAGCTTACCTTTAATGTTTGACACAATGTGATGAACATAAGGGTAAGTTTCTAGTGTCATGATTTCATTAACGTGTATCGAGCCATATTCACACACCCTGCCCAAATCATTTCGTTCCAAATCAAGCAGCATAATATGCTCGGCTTGTTCCTTAGGATGATTAATAAGCTGTGCTTTTAAGTGCTCATCTTCTTCGCCACTACCACGCGGATGTGTACCAGCAATTGGTCTGGTTTCAACCTGCCCATTATCAACACTAAATAAACGTTCAGGTGAAGAAGAAATAACACTAAAGTCATTAAACTGGGCCAAAGCTGAAAAAGGCGCTGGATTGGTTTGTTTTAATGCTTGGTAGGTCTGTATAGGTTTAATATGTTCACTGAGTTGATATTGCCATTGCCTTGATAGATTTACCTGAAAAACATCACCAGCTTTAATATAAGCCTGAGAAGCTTCAACGCCAGATAAAAATTTAGCTTCATCTTCACTTATTAACTCTCCTTCAAACTTGATAGGTGAAGTACGATTATTAATTTGATCAATATCTAAAAGCACTTGATTGATTCGGTTTTGATTATCAGACTCATCTAGCAAATAGGTTTTTTCAACTTCATGATCAATGATAATTGCTGTTGGAATCTTAATGGCAATTGCAATAGGCAGCTCACCTATAAAACAATCCTTTTTTAAAATAGGTTCAATTTGTCCAATTAATTCGTAAGATAAATATACAAACCAACCACCCGTAAAAGGTAAATTAGTGTTTGTTTTGCTATTGGTTATTTTTGATTCAAGTTTAGATAAAAAATCAAATTCATTTAAATCGTTGAGTGTAATTTTTTCTATTGGGTGGGCAAATAATATAGAGTAGCGATTATCCTTATTATGGCTAACGCTTTCTAGAAGAAAAGGATATCGATCAGGGTTTAACTCACACAGTGCATCCAATCGTACACTAGGAATTGATAGTACTTTCACAGTGGTTAATACTTTGTACCGCTCGTAAAAATCATCGAGACATAATAATGCCTAACATCTGTCTCGCTTTGATGCTTGAATTATGGTTGGGATATTTTTTAATCATTAATTGAAGCAAAGACACTGCCTTTTGTTTATTGTTTAGTTCCATATAAACAATGGCTAATTCAAATAATGAATTGGAGTATTTGTGATGCAATGGGTTTTCTTGTTGAAAAGCAGTGAATGCTTTTTGTGCATTCTGATAATCTGAATTAGCCAGGTAAGATTTAGCTAGCCAATAAAGTGCATCGGCAGCATGATTACTATCAGGGTAAAGCTCTAAATACTCAACAAACAACTCAATAGCTTGTTTGTATTGGTCTGTTACTAAAAAGCTTCTAGCTCTGGTGTAGGCTTTTTTTGCTTTTTTGTTATTTTCCCTTACGCGCAACATTGTTTCTTTAACTACGTTAGAAGATTTTTTGTATTCCATTAGATGGAATAATTCTTCAATTTTCTTAGCGTTATTTTTTTGTTGCTCTTCTAAGATTTCTATTTTATTGCTAAGTTCTTTATTTTTCTTTTTAAGCTTTTTAATTTTACTGTTATGGTCCATCACCACTTTTTCAGTATTAATACTAAGCGCATTAACAGGCACTTGTAATAAGAACAGCCCTAAAAAGGTAAAAACAAAAAAACGCATGGTGTCTTATTTATAGATAAACTCTACGCGTCTATTCTGTTGCCAAGCGTTTTCATCATGCATGTCTGAAACAGGCTTTTCTTCACCAAAGCTAATTACCTCAACTCTTGAAGATAAATCGTACAAACCTAGTACCTCTTTTACACTTAAGGCGCGATTTTCACCTAACGCAAGATTGTATTCACGAGTACCGCGCTCATCTGCATGTCCTTCTAGTCGTAAATTAACACCTGGGTTGTCACGCATAAAATTAGCATGCTCTATAATTTGATCTGTTGCTTTTTGATCAATATCAAACCCATCATAGGAAAAATGCAGCACAAAGGTAGTACCTGTGCTTTTTAATTTTTCTACTGCTATTTGCTCATCGTGCGATAAACTAGGACTCAAAGAGCTAATGCTTTGTGACTCAAAACTAGATTTATCGATTGCAACGATATTTTCTTGGGTAACACTGTTTCGATCTTCAACAATCGCAGGGCTTGAGTCTCTTCCTAATAAACTATCTGTTGTGCTACAAGCAGATAGTAAAGACAATGTGGTTGTTAAAAGTATTATTTTTATCATGCTATCTTCCCTTTGTTTTTATCTTGAATAATGTGACCAGTTTGGCTCTCTGACTTCACCCTCTTTACTTGCTAATGCAAAAGTTTGTCGCCCTAATAAGGATACAACAGAAAGTACACCTGTATTGTTTCTATTAGTAGCAAAAATAATCATACCACCATTGGGTGAAAAATAAGGCGATTCATCGAGTTTGTTGTCCGTCATAATCGTTAAGTCTCTGCTAGCAATATCTAACATAGCAATACGGTAATCTTTATCTAAGCGATGCACCAATGCCAATGTTTTTCCATCAGGTGAAAACACTGCCTTGGCGTTGTAATTGCCTTCAAAAGTGGCACGATTAATTTTATTAGTTGTCAAATCTTTAATATAAACCTGCACTTGTCCAGAACGATTAGAAGTAAAGACAATACGCTTGCCATCAGGCGAATAGCTGGCTTCAGTATCAATAGCTGTATCTTTGGTAAGTCGTGTTAGTTTGTTATTTTTTAAATGATAAGAATAGATATCTTTATTGCCATCTCTGGATAGGGTTAGCAATAAACTCTCGCCATTAGGATGCCAACTTGGTGCTGAGGCAATGCCATCAAAATAAGGGAGTTTTTGAGTCTTGCGGCGTACAAATGGATAACGAATAAATACTTCTGAGCGTGCGTTTTCAAAAGAGACATAGGCAATTTTTTCCTGATCAGGAGACCATGCTGGAGAAAGTATAGGGCTATTTGAAGTAAGTATTGTTTGCGGATTTTGAGCATCAGAATGTGAAATTTCTAATCGATATTCACGCTTTCCTTTGCCTTTATCGACAACAGTAACGTAGGTTAATCGTGTATAGAATGAGCCTTTTTCACCCAATAAAGCAAAATAAATTCGATCAGATAAATAATGTGCAATTCTTCTAATACCACTATCATGGACGGTAATTTTTTCGGCATAAAGTTCTTTTTTTGAGTATAAATCAACCAAATGAATCCAAACATTAAATACTTTTTTGCTGACTTTTTCAATCCTACCAAAAACAATAGCTTCTGCTTTTTTTTCTTTCCAATAATCAAAATCTACCTTGCTAATAACATGGTCTGCAC
Organism: uncultured Candidatus Thioglobus sp.; assembly: GCA_964577715.1. Taxonomy (GTDB): domain Bacteria; phylum Pseudomonadota; class Gammaproteobacteria; order PS1; family Pseudothioglobaceae; genus SUP05. The sequence continues at coordinate 22,909 of CAZOAA010000011.1, forward strand.
TGCTGGCATCAAATTCTCCAGAGCGATTAAAGTTATCACGCATAATATTGGCAATCACTTTTCCTTTTTTAATATCGCCTTGTACATCAAAAGGAGTGATAACAATAGGAAAGGCATTTTCCATACGCTTTAAAACAGTTACCTCTAAAACCGCATTAGCAACACCAATAGAAAGCGATAAAAGCAGTGCTATGGCTTTATAAAATTTCATTCTTTTTCTTCTATCCAGTTCATTTGTATTGCTTCAAGGATTTTTTCTCCTGAACGATTAACATCATCATCAAACTCTTCAAGCCCTATAACCATCGCCTGAAGATCAACAAAGTTAACTTGTGTTGGATTAATCTCAGGGTAGGCTTCATCTAGTGCTATAGCAATATCTAATGAATCTGTCCAAACCATAAAAACACCTTTATAAAATATAAAAAATAACTCTATAAATTTTAATCAAAAATTAAGTTTTATTGAATGCAAATTTAATAATTAAACCCTCTCAACACTTTTAACAAATTCTAAACTTTTGATTTCATAAAGTATCTCATCTAATTTTTCAAAATTAGAAACACTAACCACTAAATTAAGTGCTTTCATAGAGTGGTCTTTTTCTTCAACCTCTAGATGCTCAATATTAACTCCAAGCCTTGCAATAGCATTAGCGATTGAAGCTAACATACCGCGTCGATTCTGCACCTGTACTCTAATTAATACTTCAAAAATTTCATTTTCATCAGCTTGCCAGTCAATGGATAACCATTGTTCATTTTTTTGCTTGGCATGAAGTAGATTAGAACAATTTGCCCGATGCATTACTAAACCTTTAGAGGTTGTTAAAACACCTGCGACTTGATCGCCAGGAATTGGATAACAACAATGGGCAAAACTAATCGATTTCCCTTGTGTACTTTTGATTACAATATTTTTAACCAGTATATTACTATCATCACCTAATAGTTTGTTTAAAACAACCGAAACCAGCACCTCAGATAGTGCTATTTTTATATAAAGATCGGAAACTGATTGGCATCTTAGATCTTTTAAACACGATTCCCATGCTTGATCACTAATACTATTGGTATCAATATTTTGATAATCTAGTGCATTATTGAGTAAATATTCGCCCAAACGAATCAATTCAGAGGCAGATTCACTCTTAAGCTGTAATTTGATAGAAGACTTGGCTTTAGCGGTAATGGCGATTTGTAGCCATGATGGCTTAGGCTTTGCTTTTTTGTCGGTAATAATTTCAATGGTTTGCCCTGATTTAAGCTCACTAGAAATTGGTGCACTAATTTGATCAACCTTAGCGCTTAGCATGTGATTTCCAATGTTAGTGTGCACTGCATAAGCAAAATCAACCACGCTAGACTTGTATGGCAATTGGATAATATCTCCTTGAGGAGTAAATACAAACACCTCTGAAGGGAATAAATCTGCTTTAGTTTCTTCTAAAAATTCAACAGAAGTACCTGAATTTTGCTGAATATCAAGTAATGATCCTAGCCAATTATTAGCGCCTGCTAAGTTTGAAGACTTATCAGTATTACTCTTATAATGCCAATGTGCAGCAATACCGTATTCTGAGATAAAATGCATTTCTTCTGAGCGAATTTGCACTTCAATAAAAATCTTGTTAGGTCCAAACAGCACTGTATGTAACGACTGATAGCCGTTTGATTTAGGTAGTGCCACATAATCTTTAAACTTACCAGGCAACGGCTTGTATAAATTGTGAACAATACCTAAAGCTCGATAACATTGCTCCACACTATTTACCACCACTCTAAAGGCATACATATCAAGCACTTGGGAAAACTTAAGCTGTTTGAGCTTCATTTTTTTATAAATACTACAGGGCTGCTTTCTACGACCGTTAATCTCAACTTCAGTCAGGCCTTCTTGTTTTAGTCTGTTATGTATCTCACCTTGAATGTGTTCAATTACTTTTTTACGATTGCCACATTGTTTTTTAATTTGATGTGTAAGCACCTGATATCGATAAGGGTGAATAATTTCAAAACACAAATTATCTAACTCTACCCTAATACTGTTTAGTCCCAGACGCCTAGCAATTGGTGCATGGATATCAACTGTTTCTTTAGCGATTCTAAGTTGCTTGTCTCTGCGCATTGACTTTAAAGTACGCATATTATGCAGGCGATCGGCTAATTTGATCACGATAACGCGCATATCAGTGCTCATAGCTAAAAATAGCTTTCTAAAATTCTGCGCCTGTTTGTCAGCATTTGAATGAAATTCTAACCCTGTTAATTTTGATACACCTTCCACAATGTGAGCCACTTCATCGCCAAAATCTAGAGCAATTTCCTCTTTAGTAAGCAAAGTATCTTCAATACAATCATGCAGTAGTGCGGCTGCAATGCAATAATAATCTAGTTGTAATTCGGCTAGGATCATCGCCACCGAAATTGGATGAAACACATAAGCTTCACCTGAGTGTCGATACTGTCCGTCATGTGCCGTAGCAGCCATAATATAAGCCTGATAAACCTGCTCAACCTGTTCTTTAGGCATGTAGGTGTCCAACACCTCACATAGGTCGCTAATTAGGATTCTCTTTTCAAATAAACTCATTGCAAAATTAAGGTTTGATTCAGGGTTAATCTTTGTCATTATAATACAACTGTATCAGTATAATGCTTTGCATATTTGTAATAAATTAATAGATTGATTCATGGAAAATACAACTAGCATGAGTTACGTTAAAAGAGTAACTAAACTTATTTTAATACTCCCTTTACTAACACTATTACTTAGTGGTTGCTGGTGGGAAGATGAAACCAAAAGAGAATCCATTACCAAAGGCTGGTCACCTAAGACTTTTTTTGAACAAGCTAAACAACAAATTGAAGCGGGCTCGATGGATAAAGGTATTGAACTTTATGAGCAATTACAAGCCGCTTATCCTGGCTCTAAGTATGCCCTACAGTCTAAGCTAGAAATTGCTTATGCACTTTATAAGAGCGAAGATTATAATCAGGCTATTGATCGGTTAAATAGCTATATCAAGCTCTACCCTAATCATTTTTCAACGCCTTATGCTTATTACTTACGCGGTATTATTTCAGAAGACAAATCTCGCTCAATCTTAGACGAATTCCTAACTGACAATGCTCAAAGAGACGTGCAAAGTGTGCGTGATGCTTTTAACTATTATCTCGCCCTTATTGATAAATTCCCCAAAACTGAATACGCTGATGAAGCCAAATCTCGCCTAATTGTTTTAAGAAATATTCTTTCTAGGCACGAATTATTTGTAGCTATTTTCTACACAAGAAAAGAAGCCAATATTGCTGCAATTAATCGCACTAAGTATATTATTGAAAAATATCCAAATACACCTTCAGTACCGGCAGCACTGCATTTAATGGCGCATAATTATGACAAAATTAACGCTCCTAAACTAGCATCAGACACACGTCGTGTCTTAACAAAAAGCTACCCTTTGTATACGCCACATTATTCATTAGAAGACTAGCTTTAACTCAAAACCATCAATGAACAAGCAAGAGCGATTTTTCGCGCTTAAAATTTCATCAATTATGGCGACTCGTATGTTCGGGTTGTTTATGATTTTTCCAGTTTTTTCAGTCTATGCCGCCCAATATGAAAACACCACGCCTTATCTAATTGGCCTTGCTATTGGTATTTACGGACTAACACAAGCACTACTACAAATTCCTTTTGGTTATTTGTCTGACCAAATTGGGCGTAAACCGATGCTTATTACTGGTCTAATTATTTTTTTTATTGGTAGTATAGTTGCCGCTAATGCAACCGATATTATCGGTGTTGTAATTGGTAGAGCTCTGCAAGGTGGTGGTGCAATTTCTGCAGTTCTCATGGCTTTTTTAGCTGACTTTGTTTCACCTAAGCAACGCGCTAAAGCCAATGCTTTTGTAGGCATGCAAATTGGCATGGCTTTTATGCTTTCACTGCTTATTGGGCCACTCATTACTGTTAATTTAGGTATTTCTGGATTATTTTGGGTTATTGCTGTCTTGTCAGTCATTGCACTGGTTATTGTTGCCACCCTGCCATATGTCAAACCGCAAATGCAGTACACGCTTTCAGTTTCTAATATTAAACAAGTTTTGAGTACTGGGTTAATTAAGTTGGATTTCAGTGTATTTGCCCTGCATTTAATTCTAACTTGTGCATTTATTGTAATGCCAGTACTTTTAGTTGAGAATAACATTATTGCACTAGATTTAAAAGATAACTGGGAAATGTATTTACCAGTGATGCTAGTATCATTTATTGGCATGCTACCGATGATTATTTTGGCCGAAAAATATCACCAACACAAAACCATGATTTTAACCGCTATTATGATTATGATTATGAGTCAAATTCTGTTTTACCAAACTCCCCTTAACTACACTACATTTTTTATTCTATTGACTTTATTTTTTATTGCTTTTAATGCGATGGAAGCAATGCTACCATCATTAATTTCTAAAACAGCAAGTACCAATAAACGAGGCCTAGCAATGGGTTTGTACTCTACTTCTCAATTTTTAGGTGCGTTCATTGGCGGTGTATTTGGTGGGTGGATTTACAACACATATGGTTTAAATAGTGTATTCTTATTCACTACATTTATCGCAATAATTTGGTGGCTAATTATGCTCACCATGCAACAACAAAAACCAACAGGAGAATAACAACAATGGCAGGTATTAATAAAGTAATTTTAGTGGGTAATTTAGGCGCAAAACCTGAGGTTAAATATGCCGCAAACGGTAATGCAATTGCCAACTTATCAGTCGCAACTTCAGAGTCATGGACTGATAAAAATACCGGTCAAAAACAAGATAAAACAGAATGGCATCGTGTCAGCCTTTTTGGAAAATTAGCTGAGATTGCTGGACAATATCTTGATAAAGGCTCTAAAGTTTATGTTGAAGGAAAACTTCAAACCAGAAAGTGGCAAGATAAAAACGGACAAGATCGCTATACAACAGAAATAGTTGTATCAGGTTTTAATGGTACATTGCAAATGCTTGATCGTCGTGATGGACCTACAGATGGCGCACCACAACAATCAGCCCCAGCGCCACAAGCGGCTGCAGCCGCTGATCCGATTACACCAGTTGATGATTCTGCCTTTGATGACGATATTCCGTTCTAGCATTAAAAATTAATAAAAAAGCCCGCAAAAGCTAAGCCGTTCACCCTATGGTGGAGGATTTTTTGTTGAAATTAACTTGATAAAAAAAGAGTTTTATATTTTTGACTCGAGTTTCTTTGCCTTCACAGGATTTTTCGACATAATCTTTATTATGTCTTTGGTTATAAAAGATTTCAAAAATTCCTGCATCTTTTCTTCATTATTAGTATTATAGAAATCAATCATTAGGTTGTTAAAGTTTAACTGTTCCTTTGCAGTTAAGTTAATAACAGGCAATCCATAGGTTAATAAAACACCGTTCATCATAAGCCTACCAGTGCGCTTATTTGCATCAAAGAAAAATTGATTCCTGCTCATATTTAAAAAAATACTAATTGATTTTGAATAAATCTCGTCATTTTTCATTTTTTCAAAACTTTTAATATCAGGTATAACAGATTTCCATAACCCGTCTAATTCTTCTGATTCAGGTGGCTCATAGTCAGTGCCAGCTATAGAAACCGCACCATATCTAAACTCACCACAAGTTAAAGCTTCATTCTTAGCACTGATATTGTGTAGCTTTAATACAAAATCCATAGAAAGATCGAAAGTGTTTTGACTTATAGAATCAAATAAAAAACGCCAGGCATTAATTTGGTTAACCGTTATAATTTCATCTTCTATCCTGTGGCCACCCACAGTAATACCATCAAGCAAAGTCTGTATTTCTGGCACTGTGTAATTTATACCCTCTAAGTTAACCACATCGCAAACAAGTTCTGGAAGTTGTTTTTTTGCCAAAAACAAGGCTTTATTTTTATCGGGAATGATATCGTTTATATTCATTTTAATTGTTTTCTTTTAAATTATAGATGCTAGACATAGTTATATCTTATATTATATGAATTTACAAAAAAATCTACCGCAATTCCTACAAGGTGGTAATTTTTCTGAATTGTAATTTCGTTTTTAAACTTGATTTTGGATATTTAAAAAAATAGGACTTGTATATATGATGTTATATCAGCACTATACAAGCCTAAATTTATTTATCTGCGGTTTATTCCACCATAGGGTGAACGACTTAGCTTTTGCGGGCTTTTTTTATTGGTCATTTTAATCAGACTATTATCAAGTAGTACTGGGTGTTTTTTGATATACCTGCTTAGAGATAAGCTTGTCATGGTCATAGTTTATGCTTTCATGCAATGAGCCATCTTCATAATAACTTTTAAACTCACCATTCATCATTCCACCACTGTAATAAACGCTGCTTTTTAATTGGCCATTTTCATACCAAGTTCTGGCAAGACCTTGAGTTTTTCCTTTATAGTAGAACTTTTCATCCTCTTTCCAGCCATTAGGATAATAAAAAACTGCTCTGCCTTCTTTGATGCCGTTGTTCATATCAACTCTTGATTTTAGCGTGCCATCTTTATAGTATGTTTCTGTGACACCATCAGCCTTACCGCTAATAAATTTACCGACTGATTTTAGTTTTCCACTTTGATAAAAAACTTTTTCTTCTCCATGTTTTCGACCATCAACATACTCTTTAGAAAACTCAACTTTATCCTCACCCCAGTCTTTGTTAAAAACCTCTAAATTTCCTGTGTAGGGCCCAGAGGTTTTTGAGTTAATAAATAGACCATTATCAAATGCGCCTATGTCTGCCCACGCTGGTGTTAAAAAAAATAAAAATAGTAGCATTAAGTGTTTCATGTTATTTATCAATTTTAGTGTTTAGTTGGATTCTCCAATCCCATAAATTCACATTGTTCTACTGCTAATTTTAACAACTTTAAAACGTCCATCCTATCAAGCTTTTCATAGGCCTCAGCATTAGTCTTTGCAGGGATTGACAACACAACGTCTAGGGTAACACCAATATCTTTCATTTGTTCCATAAAGGCTCCTAAAGTTTAAGAAAAAGATTAAAAAAATAGCAAGAATTTCACTGACAATTGTAGAATAAATTGAATGTTTTTTGGATAAAAAATTTATATTTTTTAAAAAAAATTCCTACCTAAAAATAATCACGCATTGTAATAGGGGTTTTAACTAGAATACAAAAAAAATACAAGAACAATATGTGATTATTCTTGTATTTTTTGAAAGTGAATTAAGTCTTTATTAACGCCAAGTTGGTTTCATATACATGCCTGGTGTGGCCTCCTCTGCCATAATTTTCCCTGGCTCCATCATAGAGCGAATGCCTTGATCCATACCTGGCATCATAAATGATGACTGAGGCTGCTGGTATCGTTGTGGCTGTTGTGTCATACCACTAAAAGGCATCATGCCCATTCCACCAAAAGGTTGTGCTTGTGGTGCCTGATAACCCCTACGATGATGCCCTCTGTTGTATGAATTATATCTAGGTTGTGAATATCTTGACTGATTGTAGTTTTGCCCGCCCCATGGCATAGAACCACCAAAAGGCTGCATTTGAGGCTGAGAAAAACTTTGACCACCAAATGGAGACATTCCTGATGAACCATCCCAAAAAGCATTAGCACTAACGCTAAAAACTAAAGTCAGTCCGATACAGAATTTTGTTATTTTTTTATTTGTGTTTTTCATGCATGTCTCCAAAAGTTTAATGATTGTTACTCAGAACTATACACCTCGTTTGAATTAGGCACAAGTTAAAAACTAAAAGATTATATAAAAAATAAATTATTCAAAAATTAGCGTAGCAACAAGTTGTCTTTGCCCGCCTTGGTTACGATGCTCATTAAGGTAAATTCCCTGCCAAAGACCTAAATTTAAACCTTGATTGGTAATTGGAATTGTTATGTTCGAACCTATGATTGATGATTTGATATGTGCCGGCATATCATCCAAACCTTCATGGGTGTGAATATAATACGGTTTGTTGTCACATAACTGTGTAAAAAAGCTTTCCATATCGGTACGTACGCTTGGATCTGCATTTTCATTAATACTCAATGAAGCACTCGAATGCTTGATAAACAGTTGCAATGTACCAACTTTAGCCTCAGACAAAAATGGAATTTGATTAATAACCTCATCAGTCACTAAATGAAACCCGCGAGGCTTTGCCTCAAGGGTGATTTCACATTGTTTAATTTGCACTACTTAGTTACTCGCTTGGTTTGATCTTTACCATCCCAATAATTAGCTTTATTCTTTAAAATCCAGCGTACACCACCTTTTGGATCTTCAACATCACCTTTGTATCGTGGAATTAAATGAACATGCAGGTGCATGACACTTTGCCCTGCGGCTAGACCATTGTTAACACCGATATTATAAGCGTCAGGCGAAAACTCTTCATCAATGATTTTTTTAGATGCTTGGATTGCCTTACCAATGGCTAACATCTCATCTTCAGTGGCTTCAAAATACGTTGCAAAGTGGCGCTTAGGAATAATGAGCGTATGTCCTGGTGAGGCAGGATAGGTATCAATAAAAGCTTGTGTATGCTCACATTCATAAATCACACGCTCATCTCTTAAATTACAAAAAATACAATTATCGCTCATGGCTAAATCCTGTTTTAAAAACGGTTAATTCGAGTGCGAAATTTTACCTTAAGCTAGTACGGAAGATAACAATGCTTGTGTGTAATTGTTTTTAGGATTAGCAAGAACATCTTGCGTAGCACCACTCTCTAAAGCTTTGCCTTGCTTCATTACAATCATATGGTCAGCAAAATAATCAACAATTGAAATATCATGAGTGATAATGATATAGCTCACGCCCTTATCGCGCTGTAAGCGCAATAATAAATCAAGTATTTGCACCTTGACGGTAGCATCAAGTGCTGAGGTTGGCTCATCACAAATGATCACTTCTGGGTTAACACTAATCGCACGTGCAATCGATAAGCGTTGCAATTGCCCGCCTGAGAGCTCGTGTGGGTAGCGATGCATAAGTTCAGGATCAAGCTCTACTTCTTGTAGGAGCTCAGCAATATATTGGTGTGTTGCTTGTACTGGATTAAGCGCCTGTAAACCTTCAAGTAATGTTTGTGAAATGCGCATACGTGGATTAAAACTCGAAGTAACATTTTGAAAGACAATTTGCATCTTGGAAGCATATGGTTTTCGAGCGTAACTTTTAATCGCCCTGCTATCCATGCTAAGTTCGCCTTCATGCAAATCTAACTGGCGCATAATGGCTTTAGCCAGTGTTGTTTTACCAGAGCCAGATTCACCAACAATAGCAAGATTTTGCCCTTGTTTAAGGGAAAAATCTATTTGATCGACTGCCTTAACATAGCCCGTAGTTCTTTTAAATAATCCAGTTTTAATAGGGAAATAAACTTTAATATTTTTTCCATTAAGTAGTATTTCACCTTGCTGCTCAACTCTATTTCCTTTAGGTAATGAAACTAATAACTCTTTAGAGTATTGCTCTTTAGGATTTTTAAAAAATTCATCTTTATCACGATTTTCAATAATTCTACCCTGATGCATAACACCTACTCGATCAGCCATTAGCTTAACCACCGATAAATCATGTGTAATGAGCAATATCGATAATTTGTGATTTTTTCGTAAATTTAGCAACAGCTCTAATACTTGCTTTTGGGTTGTTACATCAAGTGCTGTTGTGGGCTCATCGGCAATGAGCAGTTTAGCGCCCCCAGCAAGTGCACAAGCAATCATAACACGTTGTTTTTGACCGCCAGATATTTGATGCGGGTATCTAGTTAACTCAATATCCAAATCAACCTGAGAAAAAAGCTCCAAAATACGAGTTTTACGCTGTTTTTTACTTAAATTAGTGTGTAAGACCAGTACTTCATTAATCTGCTCGCCAATCGTCATAATTGGATTTAAACTGTTGGTCGGGTCTTGAAAAATAAAAGCAATTTCAGAGCCACGAAAATTTTGAATATTTTGCAAATGAGTTAAATCAGTATCCTCATAGGTAATTTTCCCGCTCTTTTTAAGGTTTTTTGCCAGTAAATCAACCACGCTTAGTGCTGTTAAACTCTTTCCAGAGCCCGATTCACCCACTAAAGCAAAGATTTCACCTTTATTAATATCAAAGTTAATATTTTTTACGATTTTTTGCGATTTAGTAAAAATCGATAGATTTTCAACATTCAATATCTTGTTACTCATCTACACCTGCCTTTGGATCAAATACGTGGCGTACACGATCAGCAAATAGATTAGCGCTAAGCACCAAAATAAACATAAAAATAAAGCTAGAAGCTAGAGGCCACCAAACGACTGGATCGGTGGATAACTCTAGGCGTGCGGCGTTAATCATATTACCCCAACTCATGGTGGTAGCATCAACTCCCACACCAACATAAGATAATACTGCCTCAATCAGCACCAAGCCTGAAAAATCAAGCACAATGGAAATAAGCACTAAATGCATTACATTGGGCATGAGATGATTAAACAAAATTTTGACATTACTCACGCCAAATACTTTGGCTGCTTGAACAAATTCTAACTCTGAGAGTTTGAGTGTTTCCGCGCGAATTAAGCGACACAGCCCTGTCCATGATGTCATTGCTAAAATAACACAAAGCAAAAGTAACTTAAGGTCTGAACGTTCTAAAGAAGAGGCATAATCACTGGCATGCTCATCCATATACACTTGCAAAATAAGCACTAAGGCTGCGATAAGTAAAATACCTGGAATAGCACTGATGGTAGTATAGATATACTGAATAACATCATCTGTTTTGCCTTTAAAGTACCCTGCCATCAACCCTAAAACAATAGCAGGCGGTAAGGCTAAAAGCGTTGTTAACAAGCCAAATATCATGCCAGTACGGATGGATTTAACCGCCTTATAAAAGACATCAATACCCGCCTTATCTGTGCCTAAAATATGGTAATTAGGTATCATCATTATTGTCCAAATACTAAAAAATATCAAAACAAATAACGTGATGAATACAACTTTATTGGCTTTATTTTTAAGATTAATTGATAATGCTTGTTTACTGATTAGTATTAATAGGAAAATAAAAAATACGCTATAAAGCAATGCTTTGGTACTAATTGAAAAAATTTGTGAATAGTTTTCACTAGGTGAATTAATTTGCTGAGAGACTAAATTTAGATGTACTCTACCTCTAAGTCCATTGTCTAAATACTCTTTTGAAAATTGCTCGTAATTAAGTGGCGTGGAATAGGTTTTTTCCTCAGCTTGTAATGCAGGCAATAATATTCTATCAAGTGCACTGTAGGTGGTTGTGTCGTTTCCAATTCTAAAATGCAGAGAATCAGTAAGAGCAATAAGAACATAAAAAGCAAAAATAATAAACGCTGAAAGCGCTAATGGCTGAGAAAATATTTTTTGCCATTTTTGAAGCAATAAATCGTTTTGGCGTATTTTAACCACAGCATAAACACTAAGTACAAATAACAGCCATAATAAAAAATCTGTCCAAAGCCAAACAAATGTCATTTGAATTTCACCCTTGGATCAACCAACGTATAAGAGATATCGGTTAATAATAAGCCTACGATATAAAGTACAGAGCCTAAAAATACCATGGCCCGCACAATAGCAAAATCTTGTGCATTAATAGCATCGATAGTATAGCTGCCCAAGCCTGGAATCGAAAAGAAAGACTCCATGATTAAACTACCCATAAACAGTGATGGAATCACGACCACTACACCCGTTAGTATCGGAATCATGGCATTTCTTAAAACATGCTTAAAAAGTACTTGTTGCTCGCTAAGTCCTTTGGCACGAGCAGTATTAACATAAGGCTTGTTAATTTCCTCTAGAAAAATAGAACGATACCAACGAACACCTGCCCCCAATCCAGCCACAACGCCGATAATAACAGGCAATAAAACAAATCGCCAAGATTCTATACCGCCTTGGTAACCTGAAACTGGAAACCAGTGCCATAACCCTGCAACAACCTTCTGCCCAATAATAATATAGAACAGTCCAGAAATAGACATAAGTGCTACAGTGAAAATCAGGGCTAGTCGCTCTAATTTGGAGCCAAGCAGCATAACCATCCACATGGCAAAAACTATGTTGGTAATCAGTGCAATGATAAAAGATGGAATAGCTAGTGCAAGTGATGGCCACATACGCTCAGCAATGTCTTTGTTGATATTCCTACCTGAGTCAGAATGAGCAAAATCAAGTTGAAACAAAGGAATAGATTTTTGATAAAAAATGGTGTCAGTCAATATTGCCACGCCTGATTGATCAGCGTTAATAAACAAAGGTTTGTTGTAGCCTTTTTCTTCTTTCCAAGTATGAATATCGGCTTGAGTAATATGCTTTGCACCCAGTTGAATACGCGCCATATCATCAGGTGTATTCACCATAAAAAACAATAAAAAAGTAATTAAATTAACACCCAATAGAATTGGAATACTGTACAAAATTCTTCTAAGTATGTAGGCCCACATTTGTTTTCTTTAATTTAAAGTACTTAATAAAAAAGCCAGCAAAAAGCTGGCTTAATTTTATATCAGATTATCTAATATGTTGCTTATTTAGCAGTTGGCCTAGAAGATTCTGAATTGGTAGAAATAGGACGGTTATAACCGTAGTTGCTCCACGGGCCATTTCTCCAAGAGTTATTATTCCAAGGGCCATTATGATTACCCCAAGGAGTATTGCCAAAGTTAGCATTGTTCCAAGGACCTGAATTATAATTATTCCACGGGCCATTATTACTCCATGGACCGTTGTTGTTCCAGCCATTATTACCCCAAGGGCCGTCATTGCTGTCAAATTCATCCATAAAATCATCCATTTCTTCACTAAACCAATCAGGTGTAAACATTGAATACGGGTTATGGCCAATAATGCCGTTATTTTCATAACCACCCCATGGACCGTTACTCCAAGGGCCGTTATTTCCCCATGGACCATTGTTGCCACCCCAGCCTGCTGTTGCATTTAATGCTAAGGACAATAGTGAAACAGTAATAATTTTTTTCATCTTGCTCTCCTCTAAATAATTAAAAAATGAAATATTATTATAAACCAATATTTTTGACCATGTATAAAAAAACCAGCAACAAGTGCTGGTTTTTTTTAAGCTTAATAATTATCTAAATTATTTAACTTCAGTCTTTGCCTGAGTTGGTGCAGCTGCAGGAACAACACCAGGGCCCCATGGAGTATTCATATAGCCTTCAGGTGCGTAACGATAGTTATTGTATGGGCCATAACCATAATAATCATCATTCCAACCAGTATCAAACTCATCCATCATGTTATCCATTTCTTCAAAGTACCAACGCGGGTCCCAGAAGTCGTATGGGTTGTAGCCAAAAATACCGTTATCATCATAATAGCCATAGCCGTTACCCCAGCCGTTATTATTCCAAAAAGCATTTGAACCTAGTGACAATGCCAACAATGCAATTGCAATTATCTTTTTCATAGTTTTCTCCTTTTATTATTAAAGTTAACTATTTTGTAATAGTTATAAATATTATATAACTCTAATATTAAAAAGAATTGATATAGATCAATTAAGTGATATTTTTTTTGTTGCGGACACAAAAAAACCAGCAACAAGTGCTGGTTTTTTTAAGCTTAATAATTAGAAATTATTTAGCTGGAGCGCTTGGAGCAGGTGCTGCTGGGGCGTTGTTATTCCAAGGGCCATTATTCCAAGGAGCATTGTTACCCCATGAGTTGTTATTCCAAGGACCGTTTCTGTAATTGTTATATGGGTTGTAGCCATAACCATAGTCATTGCTGTTAAACTCGTCGTCAAACTCGTCTACCATGTTACCCATTTCTTCAAAGTACCAACGTGGATCCCAAAAATCATATGGGTTGTAACCAAACATACCATTATCTTCATAATAACCACCGTTATAGCCGCCCCATGGGCCATTATTGTTGTTCCAAAACGCATTTGCACCAAGTGCAAACGCTAATAATACTACTGCAAATATCTTTTTCATCTTCATTTCTCCATATATTTATTAAAGGAAACTACATTATAACTTATTAATATAGTTCAATGCAAGTAAATATTAAAAAAATATCTACTAAAACCAACTACCATAAGGACTAGGGAAAGAATTTAGCCGATAATTACTAGAATATGGACTAGGTAATTGATCCATTTGATAAGAATTTTGATAAGGATTTGGCATTTTATTATCCTGCGTAGTTGGAGTATAACGATCTAAATTAACAAATGATTGCGCTGCCGGCGTCATAAAATTTGGCATTGGTATTAGATTACTTTCTGCTCGATAAGCCTGGTCAGGTGTTGGCATTTTGCTCATATCAAAACGTTGAGCACCGACATTGTAAGGACTATTGTTGTATGGATAAGGGTAACCTTTATAGCGCTTATTTCCAAAACGATCGCCATCAAACATCTCTTCCATCCAATACATTGGTGTCCAAACTGGCCAATCATTATCATCGTAGCCAGGGCCATATTGATTAAAGTCTAAAAATGCATGCACATTAAAACTAATCACAATCAGAGATACTACAAACAATTTTTTCATCAAAACCCCCTATTAAATTAGACTCAATTATAATACCAAACATGTCGACAAAACAGTTATTACGAACACTTCTTTCCAAGAGGATCTTGGTGCTAGATGGTGCCATGGGTACCATGATTCAAAAGCACAAACTAGGTGAAGAAGATTATCGCGGCGAGCGTTTTAAAGATTGGCATATTTTAGTTCAAGGTAATAACGACCTTTTGTCTCTTACCCAACCAAAAATCATCGCTGATATTCACCGATCTTATTTGGAAGTTGGCGCAGATATTATTGAAACCAATACGTTTAATGCGACGCGCACTTCCATGGCAGATTATGAGATGGAAGAGCTGGCTTATGAAATCAATGTTGAGAGTGCTAGAATTGCACGCGAAGCGGCGGATGAATTTTCAACAGATGATAAGCCGCGTTTTGTTGCTGGTGTTATTGGCCCTACTTCTCGTACTTGCTCTCTTTCACCTGATGTAAACGATCCTGGCTTTAGAAACGTCACCTTTGATGAGTTGGTTGATGTGTATATTCAGTCTACTCGCGGGTTGATTGAAGGTGGCGCAGATACCATTCTGATTGAAACGATTTTTGACACACTCAATGCCAAAGCAGCTATTTTTGCCGTGCAGCAAGTATTTGAAGATGATGATGTTGAATTACCAATTATGATCTCTGGCACCATTACAGATGCCTCTGGTCGTACGCTTTCTGGGCAGATGACTGAAGCCTTTTATAACTCGCTACGTCATGCTAAGCCGATTTCAATTGGCCTTAACTGTGCGCTAGGCCCTGATTTATTGCGTCAATATGTGGCTGAGATGTCACGCGTGGCTGATACTTATGTGTCTGCTCATCCGAATGCAGGCCTACCAAACGAATTTGGTGAATATGATTTGGGTGCTATTACCATGAGTGAACAAGTAGGTGAATGGGCATCTTCTGGTTTGGTGAATATTTTAGGTGGTTGTTGTGGTTCTACGCCTGAACATATTAAAGCCATTGCCGATGCCATTGATGGCCTAGCGCCAAGACAAATCCCAGATATTGCACCAGAGTGTCGCCTATCAGGCTTAGAGGCTTTCAACATCGGCGAAGAATCATTATTTGTTAATGTGGGTGAGCGCGCCAACGTAACGGGTTCTGCCAAATTCAAGCGTTTAATTCTTAATGAGGAATATGAAGAGGCGCTTGATATTTGCCGAGCGCAAGTAGAAGACGGTGCACAAGTCGTTGATATCAATATGGACGAAGGCATGCTTGATGGTAAGGCAGCAATGGTTCGTTTTATGAATTTGATTGCCTCAGAGCCAGATATCTCTAAAGTGCCACTGATGGTGGATTCGTCTAAATGGGATATTATTGAAGCTGGTTTAAAGTGCACACAAGGCAAGCCAATTGTTAACTCAATCTCACTTAAAGAAGGAAAAGACAACTTTGTTAAGTATGCGCACTTATGCAAGCGCTACGGTGCAGCGATTATTGTGATGGCATTTGATGATGTTGGCCAAGCTGACACGCAAGAGCGAAAGATTGAAATTTGTACCAATGCTTATAATATCTTAGTGGATGAAGTGGATTTTCCACCAGAAGACATTATCTTTGACCCGAATATTTTTGCAGTGGCAACTGGCATTGAAGAGCATAACAACTATGGTGTAGATTTTATTGAAGCCACACGTGAGATTACCCAAAATCTGCCATATTCCAAAGTGTCTGGCGGTGTGTCTAATGTGTCGTTTTCTTTTAGGGGTAATAATCCTGTACGTGAAGCTATTCACTCGGTGTTTTTATATCACGCCGTAAAAGCCGGCATGACCATGGGTATTGTGAATGCGGGCCAGTTGGTGGTGTACGATGACATTGACCCTAAGCTTAAAAAGGCTGTGGAAGATGTAGTGCTGAATACTGATGAAGATGCGGGTGAGCGTCTAGTTGATATCGCGCCAAACTTCTCCGGTAGTGGCGAAACAAAAGACAACAAAAAAGATCTTGAATGGCGATCTTGGGCTGTTGAAAAACGCTTAGAACATTCTTTAGTTAAAGGCATTACCGAATTTATTGACCAAGACACCCAAGAGGCGCTAGACAAACTTGGGCGCCCTATTTTTGTGATTGAAGGCCCGCTAATGGACGGTATGAACGTGGTGGGTGATTTGTTTGGCGCTGGCAAGATGTTTTTGCCTCAAGTGGTGAAATCTGCCCGAGTGATGAAAAAATCAGTGGCATATCTTGATCCTTTCTTAGAAGCTGAAAAACAAGATTGCGATAGCAGTACGCAAGGAAAAATCTTAATGGCGACAGTCAAGGGTGATGTGCACGATATTGGTAAAAATATTGTTGGCGTTGTACTCTCTTGTAATAACTATGAAATTATTGATTTGGGCGTTATGGTGCCAGCAGAAACCATCTTAGAGACTGCGATTAAAGAAAATGTCGATATTATTGGCCTCTCAGGTTTGATTACACCATCGCTTGATGAAATGGTGTTTGTCGCTAAGGAAATGACGCGACAAGGCTTTGAGCTACCCTTAATGATTGGCGGTGCAACTACTTCTAAAGCACATACAGCCGTTAAAATTGAGCCAGAATATGACAAAGGTGTATTCTATGTACAAGATGCCTCAAAATCAGTAGGTGTTGCCTCTAGCTTATTATCAAATGAACTCAAACCAAAACTCTTAGAAGAAACAAAAGCAGAGTATGAAAAAGTGCGTGAGCGCCGTGCTAACAAAGGCAAGAGTAAGTTACTTTCACTTGAAAATGCTCGTGCTAACAAACCAAAACTAAGCTTTGATGCAATTACAAAGCCTAATCAACTGGGTGTGCAAGTATATAAAGACTATGACTTGGCTGAAATATTTAAATTTATTGACTGGGTGCCATTTTTCCGTACCTGGGAATTAGCAGGCAAATTCCCAGACATCTTAACCGATGAAGTGGTGGGTGAATCTGCTTCACAATTGTTTGATGACGCTAAAGCAATGTTTCAAAAAGTCATTGATGAGAAATTATTACAAGCGAATGCAGTGGTGGGTATTTTCGCGGCAAATAGTGTTAATGAAGATATTGAACTAAGTGATGAAAATGGCAATATTATTGAAACGCTTAATCAACTGCGCCAACAACTCGACAAAAAAGGCAATACCCCTAATTTCTGTCTGAGTGATTTTATTGCCCCGAAAGATAGTGGCGTGCAAGATTATATGGGTGCATTTGCAGTGACGGCTGGCATTAATATCGACCCTCTAATTGAAGCTTATGAGAATGATCATGATGACTATAACTCAATTATGATCAAGGCTGTGGCTGATCGATTGGCAGAAGCTTTTGCAGAGCTTATGCATTATAAATTCCGTACAGAGATTTGGGGCTATAGTAATGAAGACTTTAATAATGATAAATTCATTGAAGAAAAATACCGTGGCATTCGCCCTGCGCCTGGCTACCCTGCTTGCCCTGAGCACAGCGAAAAAGAAAAACTATGGGATTTGCTCGATGTTGAAAAAAACACCGGTATGACTCTCACTAGCTCGTATGCAATGCTA
Organism: uncultured Candidatus Thioglobus sp.; assembly: GCA_964577715.1. Classification (GTDB taxonomy): domain Bacteria; phylum Pseudomonadota; class Gammaproteobacteria; order PS1; family Pseudothioglobaceae; genus SUP05. The sequence goes on from CAZOAA010000011.1 coordinate 41,043, forward strand.
CCAACAGCATCGGTGAGTGGCTGGTATTTTGCACATCCTGAGAGCCAGTACTTTGGTGTGGCAAAAATCAATCAAGAACAAGTAGAAGACTATGCAAGTAGAAAAGGCATTTCGCTCGATCAAGCAGAACGATTACTCTCGCCTAACCTGGAATAACACTACTCTGCTAACTTGATGGAATGAATGCATTCGATTAAACGCTTAACCTGACGTGTGCAGCAACCATTGCCACCAGTTGCAAAAGTTTGTTTTTGAACCTCCTCTAGCGTTATTGCACCATTTGCAATGGCATTAATCACTACTTTTTTTGGCACTTCATTGCAAACACACAGATTTTTTTCAATATTTCTAGTGAGAATCTCTGGAAGCTTATCTAGCGGGTTTTTAACAATTTTGGGGCTCATGCCAGAAATTGCAAATTAGTTAGGCATTAACCTCAACACTACGCAAGTTTTTAGCCAATTGATCAAGCGATGAGTTAATGAGTTTGAATGCACCTTCAGCGCCGTACAATTTGGCAATCTCAAGCGCCTCATTAATCACAACCTTATAAGGCACTTCAATCGAGTTTTGTAGCTCATAAGCACCTAAGTAAAGCACCGCGTGCTCAACTGAGCCTAGTTCGTCAGTTTTTCTACTAATGGTTGGTGCAATGAGATCGTCTAATGCAGTTCTATTTTTTAAGATATTTAAAAATAAATTAGAGAAAAAAGCTTTAGAAATCTTACCTTCTTTTTGGTTTAAAAACTGTTGTTCAATCTGCAGAACTTCACCACCTGATACTAGGTATTGATACACTGCTTGAACCACACGCTCGCGTGAGCGTTGCTTTGGGGTTTTAAAAGCCATCTTTAAAACTCTTGTGAATCTGCTTGCTGTATTAGGTAAAGCATTTCAATCATAGCCATAGTGGCCTCTTCACCCTTATTGCCTTTATAGCCGCCAGCACGACCAATGGTTTGATCCATATTAAGTGTTGTTAGCACGCCAAATGTTGTTGGAATTTCAAAATCGTAAGACACCTGTGCAACCCCCCTAGAGCATTCATTACAAACATAGACGTCATGTGGGGTTTCGCCTTTAATGACTGCACCTAATGCAACGATGCCATCATATAAGTTTTTGTTGTCGGCTTTTTGCCCAGCTATACGCTTGGCAAGCAGTGGAATTTCAAAAGCACCGGGTGCATAAAATACGTTAATGTTATTCTCATTAATGCCATATTTGGCTAAGGTTTGTTGTGCCGCTGCTAACAACTTATCACCAATATCTTGATAAAAGTAACCAACAATAATTGCGATTTTTTTATCAGCTAAAAATGTTGAATTTGCATCTTTATCAAACTTAAATTCCATAATAATCCTTTATTTGCTTGTATCTATGTACTCGCTGACCTCTAAACCAAATCCCTTTAAACCATGAAGTTTTCTAGGACTGCCAAGGATTTTCATCTTTTTAACACCTAAATCAGATAAGATCTGTGCACCAACGCCATAAGTTTTAATATCGTCGCCACCATCTCTTGAAACATTATCAATATTTTGCAAAATTGATTGATCAGTTTGTTTACGAAGTAAAAGCAAAACACCATTATCTGATTTTGAAATATAGCTTAATGCGGCATCAATGCCAAAACTATTTGAGCTTTCTTTAAGTACATCTTTAAATGTATCTTCCAT
>CAZOAA010000012.1:0-28772 GCA_964577715.1 uncultured Candidatus Thioglobus sp.
TAAACGTTTTTTTCGTTTCTAAAGGGGGTGGGGCGAGCAATAGGATAAAACAATGAAACAATTGGTAATGAAATTTATTTGGGCTTTTTTCTGGCTATTTTTTGGCTTAGTTGTTGCGTATAGTAATAATGTAATAGAGCCTATTCAGATTGCAGCGATTTCGCTTATTAGTCTGCTAACTGCAGATGGTATTAAATTCATTGTAAAGAAAATCGCCTCACATGCGCTAACATAAAAGGCTTTATTATTTAACGATTGGTAGTGCTATTTGACTATCAAAATGTGGCCATTCATAACGAATTGGATAATTTCTGCGGTAATATTCAAAATTTTCAATATTTTTGATTGCCATTGTGTCTTGTTGAAAATCGTAAATTTCGTTTAGCGTGTCTTTTAAATTGTCTTGTTTAACGGTTAAAACACCAGGATTAATCAAATTTTTAATGTTTTCACTCTGTTTTTGACCAGTAAAGTCGCACAAAGCCTCGTAAACCATAAAACTACCCATAAATTTGGCATCAACTGAGTGTCCGGCGATGTGTGGGGTGGCCCAATAGGCGCCTTCTTGTAAGTTTTGATTGATGTTGGGTTCGTTTTCCCAACAATCAATAATATTGGCCTTCGTTTGGGTTTTTTCCCAAATTTTTTCATCAATCACCCCACCACGTGCAGCATTAAAAAGGATGGTTTGGTCACTAATATTGTTAAAATTAGCCTTATTTAATAGATTAAACGATGGATATTCACCATCAAAAGTCAGTGGCGTGTGAAAAGTAACAATATCGGCACTTAAGGCAGTATCCAAATCAACAAAATTTGGCAAATTTTCATTTTCTTGTCTAATCGGGTCATTTAATAGAGTTTTAATGCCCATTAAGTCAGCCTTAGCAGCTAAACGTGAGCCAACATTACCTACACCGATTATTCCCAAAGTTTTTTGAGTGTGGTCAAAATTCAACTCGTCAGCTAAGTTAATAATGGCACTAATCACAAATTCAGCTACCGCCATTGAGTTGCACCCCTGTGCTGAAAAGAAAGTAATGTTGTTTTCTTTTAAGTAATCTTGATCAACATGATCAAGCCCAGCAACGGTTGATCCAACAAATTTGATAGAGCTGCCTTGCAATAAGTCTTGGTTAACTTTGGTGCGTGAGCGCACAATGAGTATGTCAGCATCTTTAACAGAGGTTGAGTCAATGCTTCTCCCAGGTAGTGTGGTAATCTCACCAAACTGTGAAAATATTTCGTTATAAGCGTAGCAAGCATCATCAATAATTAATTTCATATTTTTTTTATTTTTTGAGGAAGGCGAGGCCTTCCCCACTTTACCAATTTATAGTTTTTAGATTATGCATTTTAAGGTAGTCATTAGCTTTAGAGAAGTGCCTAGAGCCAAAAAAACCTTTATGTGCAGAAAATGGCGATGGGTGTGCTGCTGTTAATACCAAATGCCTATCTTGATCAATTAGTTCGGCTTTTTGCCCAGCGTAAGCGCCCCAGAGTAAAAAAACCAGGTTTTGTTTTTTTTCGTTCAAGATGTCAATTACAGTATCGGTAAAATCAACCCAGCCTGATTTAGCGTGTGAGCCCGGTGTGTTTTTCTCAACTGTAAGTACACTATTTAGTAGCAATACACCTTGGGTGGCCCAATGGGTTAAATCGCCGTTTTTACTGGGTTTAATACCAAGGTCAGATTCTAGTTCTTGATAGATATTTCTAAGTGATGGCGGGATACTAACCCCTTGGGGTACTGAGAAGCTTAAGCCGTGTGCTTGACCTTCGTTATGATAAGGGTCTTGCCCTAGGATAACGACTTTAGTATTTTGAAAACTGCTGAGCTCAAAAGCGTTAAATATTTGATCTTGAGGTGGGTAGATGGTTTTGTTGTGTGCAGATTCGTACTTTAAAAATTCAAGCAGGTGTTGGTAATAATCTTGCTGAAAAACAAAGTCTAATTTTGTTGACCAATCGTTGGTCAAAGCCCTGCCCACCATAATCTAAGTCTATAACCTAGTGTAGTGGTGTAACCTACTTCAACAAATTGAATACGACCTTGTGTATTGACAAAAAAACTACTCGGCGTACCTTTAACACCGAACAGCCTTGACAAAGATCCTGAATGATCATTAATAATATTATCAAGTTTCAGACTGTTTTCTTTTGCGTATTTTTTAATCTCATCGTCCGAGCCAGATTGAATAGCAATATTGAGCACTTTGTAATCCTCAGAAATAGCTTGAATATTGTCATTTTCTTGGGCACAAACCGGGCACCAAGTAGCCCAAAAATGAATTAGAACACCTTGATCGGGCAGTGGGTTAGAGTTTATAACTTCGCCCGTGAGTGTTTTGGAGCTAAAACTCGGTGTCATGCCTTGGGTAAGGTCTTGTTGTTGGTACATACGAATAGCAAAAATGGCAATAACTACCATCATAAGTTGCATAATGGTTTTTCTACTTGGACGAGTAATTTTCATGCACTATATTATAGCCTAAGCAAATAATTGATAAAAATTACCAAATCGTTTTTTTTTTTTTTTTGCGCTATACTAGAAAAAGTAAAAAACAATTCAAATTAAAATAAATTAAGTTTATTGACTGGGGAGACAATAACAATGATTCCTAATAAAGCTAGCTTTAATAAGTACTATATGTTCTTATCAAAAGTAACGTTGTTTAAAGATATATTAGAAAAAGATCGGACTGATTTTTTTCATTCAATGCAAATTAAGCAATATCATAAAGGTGAAATGTTAACCTTTAATTCCCCTGATCATGATAAGTGTTATATTGTGTATGAAGGCTTGTTTAAGCTTACAAAGTTTGACGAAAACGGTGATGAGATTGTAATCAGGATTCTTGATAAGAGTGACGCCATATCACCCATGCATTTTTCACCGCACTATGAAGTGTGTGCAGAGTTTGTTAAGAAGACAACCTTGATTTATTTTACTAAGAAAGACATTGATGATTTTATTGCAAAGAATCATCAGTTCTCAGATAATATTATTGGTTTTCTGGCTAAAGGCGTTCAGGATCTTTTGCTGAGTGCTGAAGTATTACAACTCAAGAGCGCTAAAGAGAAAGTTGGCTGGTATTTGGTACACGCTAAAATTAACAATACATTTGAGTTGCCTTATTCAAAGGCGTTAATTGCTTCTTATTTGGGTTTAAAGCCAGAGTCATTTTCAAGAGCACTAGCCAAACTTAAAAAAGAGGGCGTAGTACTTGAAAATAAAACCATCAAGCTACTCAATGGCGATGAACTTTGCAAGTATTGCGACAAAGTCATCGGTTCGGATTGCCCTTCTTTTTTAACTGAAAAATGCGCTCACCATTAGTCTAATTAACTTTTTTATCTGCTTTGGCAGCTTTGGCTAGCACCTCTTGTTTTTTGTCGATATATTCTACAATTTTTCCTGCATGTGTAAGTGTTGGCTCAAGTACTAGTGCTTGCTCTGCCATCGCTTTAGATGCCTCATAAGATCCAAGATGCAGATAAGCAACAGACATTGATGTAAATAGTTTTGGATCTGTTGGATCTAATAGTGCAGCTTCTTGATAATTACTAATGGCTTTTTTATTTTTATTTTGAGATATGTACAAATTAGCCAATTTCACATAAGCTTGCTTGCTAGGAGACTTATCTATTTCTTTTTGAAATTTTTGCTCCGCTTCTTTGAATTTATTATCTTCTAATGTTTGATTAACTTGTTGTAAGATTTTGCTTGAATTTGTCAAATTTGCAAAAGCACTATGGTTAATACTTAAGATAAAAAATAATGATAATATAAATATTTGTTTTAGTTTCATTTTATTTTCCTTGTAAAAGTTAGTGAAAAAAATACCCCTTTCAAGTTGCCTTGGCAGGGGTATTTAATTAAGACTTATAAAGCTAAATTATTTTTCAAATTGAGCTTTAAAGTCTGCAGTTGCCTTCTTGCGAATTTCCTGCTGCTTAGCGCTCATCTTACCCAGATACCATTTGTGGTTATCTGAATTAAGCACCTCATCTAAAGTTGCCTTAAGATTAGCGGCAGCTTTTTGCTTCTTCTCTGACATTGAAGCTTCACCTTTTTCTATTAAGTGTTCCAATGCTGGAATAAACTTAGCATAGAAATGTTTGGCAACTTCATAAGTACCATGCCAATGAGTAATGTCAGGACCCATCATTGCAGCACCGTGACGAGCACGACGACCTTCATGATGCCATAACTCGAACCAAATGAAGTCAAGTTTATTAGAGAACTTAACTGGCTTCATTAAAGGCTTAGCCGCCTTCATTAACTTAATACCTGGTTTAGCAAACTTTTCGTTGTACAAGTTAATTAACCCATCGTATTGCGTATAGAAGTTTTCAACATACTCTTGTGAGTGACAAGCAGAACAAACATTTTGCATGTTTTCTCTACGAGTTTCCCAGTCAATATGTTGACCTGGTAAGCCCATCTTCTTATCAGACACTTCAGGGCGAATAGACACTGGAGGACGATTGTTCCAAGAAATACGCAGACCAACATCGTGCGTTACATCTTGGTCTTTAGTTGCACCCATGTGACAAGTTGAACAAGTTGGTGCTGTAAAGTAATCTTCACCAGGAATCCACTTAGATTTATCCATACCAAGTTGCTCTTTTTGAGAAGCATATTGGATACCATGCTTAGACTCATTGTAAACTTCGATATGTGGATGATCTGGACCCATATGACATTTACCACATGTTTCAGGCGCACGAGCTTGCTCTACAGAGAAACTATGTCGAGCATGACAAGCGGTACAAGCACCCTCTGAACCATCAGGGTTAATTCTACCAATACCTGTGTTTGGCCATGTTGCAGGGTCTAATGCGCCATCTTCTAGCACTTTAACCTGTGAACCGTGACACTGCCAACAACCATTAACCGCAGCTGCAGAATTACCATTAGGAAAACCATCGGTAACAAAACTACTATTACCTTCAACAACTTCTGCTAATAAGTTATCTAAAGATCCAAGAATTCGACCCGCTTTAGCGTGGTGAGATTCTTCAGTTTCTTTTACTTCGTGAGCATGACAATTTGAACAATCACGCGGTGAAACAATGACAGAGATAAATTTCTCGTTGCCTTTTTTACCATGAAGGAATGCATCTTTATCTTCCGGATTGGCAGCGTGACATTCGTAACAACCTACCTTAGCACGGTGGTGTTTACTATCGCCCCATTGTTGAACAATACCATTGTTATTCTTTTTGTGGCAAGTGGTACATTGCTTGCTGGTCTCTGACATTTGAGCCGGTGGCTCAGCAACTGACGAAAACGCCGAGCTACTTAAAAACATCAAAGATAAAAAGAAAATTAAGCTTTTTATTATTTCTTTCATGATATTAACTCCTATTAATTTAACTAACAAATTAATTACTCTCTGGGGCGATTGTAGCAAAAAAAAAAAAACGAAAAACAACATAGATTAACTAAGAGAAATTATTTTTTAATAACTTGATATGTGTCAATAAAAATCAATAAAAGTAAGGAAAATAACCTAGATTATTTAAATTTAAAAAAGTTTGGTTATAGTAAAAATGTGCCTTCTTATATTACTCTCTAATAGCCAACGGAAGGCACACCTTTTTAATTCAATAAATTGAATAAATTTTTATAAAGCGTATCAATCTAATAAACATAGGGTGCATTGTAAAAAATAACCTATGTTATTTTTAGTTAGGGTTGTTTTTTATATAATCTAGTACAAGGTTTTAGAGAGAATTTTAACAATGACAAAAGTAAAAGATACAATCGATGTTTGTGGTGTGTTGGTGCATGCTGTTAAAGGTCAGGAAAAAAATGTTGAAAATGCACTGAATATTATTGGCGGCGTAGAAGTACACCATATCACTGATAATTCACGCTTAGTAGTTACCATTGAAAAAGACAGTCAAAAAAAGATAGCCGATACAATGGATGGCTTTAATGATATTGATGGCGTAGTTTCAACGATTTTAACTTATCAACATTCAGAGTCAGCCTAGGGGTTTAACATGGCTATTTCTCGTAGAGAATTTTTTATAAATTCAGCTCGTTTAGCCACTACCACAGCACTCATCGCAACTGGGCTGTTAAGTTATTCAAAATATTCTTATTCTTTGCCTGCAAAGGCAATACGACCACCTGGCGCTTTAAAAGAAAAAGACTTTATCTCTGCTTGTATTCGTTGTGGTTTGTGTGTGAATGATTGCCCATTTCCAACATTAAGTCTTGCAACTTTGGAGGATGATGTTGCACTGGGTACACCATTTTTTACTGCTAGAGAAGCAGGCTGTGAAATGTGTGATGATATTCCATGTGTTAAAGCTTGCCCAACGGGCGCACTGGATAAAAATCTTACTGATATTAATAATGCCAAAATGGGCTTAGCTCGTATTGTTGATACAAAAGGTTGCATTGCTTATCAAGGTCTGCGTTGTGAAGTGTGTTTTAACGTTTGCCCAATACGTGGAAAAGCCATTACAGTTGAAATTAAACGCAATGAACGCAGTGGTAAACACGCTTTGTTTGTACCTGTGGTTAATTATGATTATTGTACGGGTTGTGGCAAATGCGAAGAGGCTTGCATTATGGAAGAGGCTGTTATTAGAGTGTTGCCAATTAAGCTTGCCATGGGCAAGCGACAAGACAGCTACAAACTAGGTTGGGAAGAAAAACAAAAATCAGGGCAGTCTCTGGTGTCACCAGATATTGAGCATAAATATAATCTTCCAGAAGGCAAAAAATACGACCTACAAGGCGAGGGGCTAACCGATGTTAAGACTGAATCCACTTTGGATAATGCACTAGAGTCGCTTAATAAGTTTAATCCGCTATTTGACATTAAAAGAAAATGAAGAAGAAAGTCAATATTTGCCAAAAAACGGGTTTGGATGCGCAAAAGACCAAAGGCTGGTTGGGTGCTAATAAATATTTAGTCATGCGCCGAGTTTCTCAGCTGAGTATCTTATTTATATTTTTGTTAGGGCCTTGGTTTGGAATCTGGATTGTTAAAGGCAATCTAACCTCAAGCTTAACATTAGATACATTGCCACTGACTGATCCTTATGTATTAATGCAGTCTTTTTTCACAGGACACTCTATTGCACAAGGTGCACTGATTGGCGCCTTGATTGTAGTTGTGTTTTATTTAATTGTTGGCGGCCGAGTGTTTTGCTCTTGGGTGTGTCCAGTTAATATTGTGACCGATACGGCCAATTGGCTTCGTTGTAAATTAGGTATTCAAAACAAAGGTGGTGGTATAGCTAGCAAAACTCGCTACTGGATTTTGGCCATGAGTTTTGTATTGGCCTTTATCACTGGCAGTATTGTGTGGGAATTGGTTAATCCAGTTTCTATTTTGCATCGCGGTATTATTTTTGGCATGAGCTTTGGTTGGGGCTTGATTGCGCTTATTTTTTTATTTGATTTTTTGGTAGTTAATAAAGGCTGGTGTTCACGTCTATGTCCAGTCGGTGCTTTTTATTCTTTATTAGGTAAAGGTTCGTTAGTTCGAGTGAGTGCAAAAGACAGAGATAAGTGTACTGATTGTTTAGAGTGTTTTTCTGTGTGTCCAGAATCTCAGGTTATTAAACCTGCATTAAAAGGACAGGGTAGTAGCATTATTTTGGATGGCAACTGTACTAATTGCGGTAGATGTATTGATATTTGTGAGCCGGATGTATTTTCTTACACCACTCGTTTTAACAAAAATACAACTAAATAAATACAAACATAACCTATGTTAATGAAAACTATTTAATAGGTGATTAAAGTGGTAAGTTCATATCAATAGATAGATAATTTTTTTATTATTTTGTGAGGAGAAATAAATGGCTATTACAAGAAGAGAATTCATAAAAAATAGTGCCATCACCGCAACCGCAACAACAGCTGGAGTAACACTACCAGGTATTGCACTTGCCAATGAGGGTGATGATGAAATTAGATGGGATAAAATCCCTTGTCGTTTTTGTGGTACAGGTTGTTCAGTGCTAATTGGTACTAAAGAGGGCAAAGTTGTCGCCACACAGGGTGACCCAGATGCACCGGTAAACAAAGGTCTTAATTGTGTTAAGGGTTATTTCTTATCTAAGATTATGTATGGTAAGGATCGTCTAACCCAGCCACTTCTACGTAAGACAAATGGCAAATACGACAAAAATGGTGAATTTACACCAGTGTCGTGGGATGAAGCTTTCGATATTATGGAAGATAAGTTCAAAGCAGCTATTAAAGTATCCAACAAAGAAAACGAAGGTAAGGCAGTTGATAAAATGACTTCTCGTGTGGGTATGTTTGGTTCTGGCCAATGGACAGTTTGGGAAGGTTACGCAGCAAGCAAATTATTTAAAGCAGGTTTTAGATCTAACAATATTGACCCTAATGCTCGCCACTGTATGGCCTCAGCTGTAGGTGCTTTTATTCGTGCCTTTGGTTCAGACGAGCCAATGGGTTGTTATGATGATTTCGAGCATGGTGATGCATTTGTACTATGGGGTTCAAACATGTCAGAGATGCATCCAATTTTATGGTCACGCATTACCGATACACGCTTATCTAAGCCAGATTCAGAAGTACACGTATTATCAACCTTTGAGCACCGTTCTTCTGATTTAGCAGATAACAGTATGATTTTCCATCCGCAATCAGACACAGCAATTCTTAACTATATTGCAAACTATATTATTGAGAATAAAGCTTATGACAAAGGTTTCCTTAAAAAACATGTTAACTTTACTAAAACACCAACGGATATTGGTTATGGTTTACGCTCAAAGCATCCATTGCAAATAAAAGCTAAAAATGCTAATAAAGGCAAGCTTAGTAAAATTAGTTGGGATGAATATGTAGAGTCTGTTAAGCCTTATACATTGGAAAAAGCAGTTGAGATTTCTGGTGTTCCTGCGAAAAAGCTAGAACGTTTAGCCAAACTTTATGCTGATCCTAAAAAGAAGATTGTGTCTTTATGGACAATGGGTGTTAACCAACATACTCGTGGTGTATGGACAAATGGCCTTATTTACAATATTCACTTATTAACAGGCAAGATTTCAGAGCCGGGTAATGGTCCATTCTCTCTAACGGGCCAACCATCGGCTTGTGGTACTGCGCGTGAAGTTGGTACATTTGCTCATCGTCTACCTGCAGATTATGTGATTATGAAAAAACCACACCGTGATTTGGCTGAGAAAATCTGGAATATTCCAGAAGGTACTATTCCTGGTAAAAAAGGTTATCATGCGGTATTACAAAGTAGAATGCTTAAAGATGGCAAGATAAATGCTTATTGGGTAATGTGTAACAACAACATGCAAGCTGGTCCTAATGTCAATGATGAGATGCTGCCAGGTTGGAGAAATCCAGATAACTTTGTGGTTGTATCAGACCCGTACCCAACAGTATCAGCACAAGCAGCTGATCTTATTCTACCAACAGCAATGTGGGCAGAAAAAGAAGGGGCTTATGGTAATGCTGAAAGACGTACTCAGTTTTGGCGTCAGCAAGTTGATGCACCGGGACAAGCTAAATCAGACCTATGGCAATTGGTCGAGTTCTCTAAGCGCTTTACTACCGATGAAGTTTGGTCTAAAGACTTACTGGACAAAAATCCAGAATACAAAGGTAAGAGTTTGTACGATGTTTTGTATGCCAATAAACAGGTTAATAAGTTTAATAAGCAAACTATATCTGACGATAGAGGTAACACTTATAAAAACTCAGAGATGGAAGACTTTGGTTACTACATCCAAAAAGGTCTGTTTGAAGAGTATCGTCGTTTTCAGTTTGAAGGTCCTAAAAAAGGTCACGAACAAGCAGACTTTGATACTTACCACAAAGTGCGCGGATTGCGCTGGCCAGTGGTTAATGGTAAAGAAACTCTATGGCGTTACCGTGAAGGCTACGACCCTTATGTTAAAAAAGGCGAAGGTGTTAGCTTCTATGGTAAGAAAGACGGCAAGGCTAATATTATTACCGCACCTTATGAGCCACCACCAGAAGTGCCAAATGAAGAGTTTGATTTATGGATGTCAACCGGTCGTGTATTAGAGCACTGGCACTCAGGCACAATGACAAGACGTGTATCAGAGCTTTATCGTGCGGTACCAGATGCAGTTTTATACATGCATCCAGATGATGCTAAGTCGCGTGGGTTAAGACGAGGTGGTAATGCTAAGATTCAATCAAGTCGTGGTGAGATTGTTGCCATGGTTGAAACTAAAGGCCGCAATAGACCACCTAAAGGTTTGGTATTTGTACCTTTCTTTGATGCGTCACGTTTGGTTAATAAATTAATACTGGATGCAACAGATCCGCTTTCTAAAGAAACGGATTACAAGAAAACACCAGTTAAAGTTGTTAAAGCATAAAAGGAGAAGATGATGAAAACTAAATTATTAGCCATAACAATTGTTTCATTTTTTGCCTTAAATGTTCAAGCAACATTTTTTGGCCCTGATCACAATTGGAATAATCCTATGTCAGCTGTAATAGATACTATGAGTGACATGGCAACAGATGCTAAAAATGCAGTGAGTGATGCTGTTGATAGTGTTACAGATTCAGTAGGTCTTGGATCGTTACGTGGTACACATGCGTTAGAAGACTTTTCGCTTGTACCACCTATTGGTAAGTGGATTGAGGATGCTGATTTCACACGTAATTTTATCGATCAGCCACCATTGATTCCGCATAAAACTGCAAATATGAAGATAACACTAAAGAAAAACAAGTGTTTAAGTTGTCATAGTAATGAAAATTGGAGAGATGCAGAAGCCACTAAGATGACTGCATCACACTTTATGACTCGTTCTGACAAGCGACTTAAAGAAGTTTCTCCAAGACGTTATTTTTGTACACAGTGTCATGTGCCTCAGGTTGATAACAAACCTATCATTGGTACTGATTACGTAAATACTGCAGAATAACTCGCTGCACTGTATATTGTTTAGTAAATAAACTTATACTTTGCGAAAATGAGTAGCATAACCAGGGCCCAATTCCTTCGCGGGGGTTGGGGTTCTAACAAACAGTCAGTCATTAGGCCACCATGGTCTAAACCAGAAGAGCAATTTACTGATATATGTAATCGCTGTGGCGCTTGTGTAGATGCTTGCGGTGAAAAAATTGTTATTACTGGTTCGGGAAAATTCCCAATTATTGATTTTCAAAAAGGTGAATGCACCTTTTGCCAAGAGTGCGCTAAGGCTTGTCAATACCACGCATTTGTGCCATTAGATGAAAAGCCGTGGGAAATCAAAGCAGAGATAAAAGATAATTGTCTATCAAAAATAGGGGTGGTGTGTCAATCTTGTTCTGAGGTTTGCGATAAAGATGCTATTCACTTTAGTTTGCAAATGGGCGGTGTACCCGATATTAGTCTAGAGAGTTCTCAGTGCAATGGTTGCGGTGCTTGTGTGGCAATTTGCCCAAAGAGTGCTATTAAAATTTCAGCGTAAAAAAAATAATGAAAAACTTAAACAACAAATTAACAACTAATTTTTTAAAAAAATCTTGGATTATTCCAATAGCTCTTTTAACTTCATTGCAAATACATGCAAGCTCAGAAGCTGGTGGCAATATTGCAAACAAATATTGTGATCGTTGTCACGGTGAGTTTGGTGTTAGTGATGATACCGATACTCCACATCTGGCATCGCAAAGTAGTGCTTATATTGTAAAACAAATACAAGATTACCAATCTAAATTGCGTGATGATAAAAACATGTACAAGCGTGTTAAAAAATTAAATGAGAAAAATATTGCAGATCTTGGCACTTGGTACAGTGCCCAAATATTACCAGAGTTGGATTTATCTTTAAAAAATACTTTAAAGGTACCTGCGCTTGTTTCAAAAGGCGATGCTAATCGCAATATTCCAGCGTGTGAACTATGCCATGGTAAAAATGGCAAAACCAGTATTGGTGATGTGCCTATATTAGCAGGTCAGCAAGCAGGATATTTACTCTCTACTATGGAATATTTTGCTGATGGCTCTAGAGCAAATGATCAAGGTGGCGTTATGCAAGGGGTGGTTAAAAATCTATCAGACGTAGAAATCCAAGCTTTGGCTAAATATTATTCTGAGTTAGGGGCTAGGCCAGCGATTCTAGATTAGTTTAATAACAAAATATGATTTTGTTTTTTACAGATCTGCATCTTCGATAATAGATTTAATTAAAGTACCTATTTTTAAAATGGCTTTTTTAGATTTGTCATCAACTGCCTCAGGCATTGCCCAAACCACATAAACCTTTTTAGGATCTTTTTCAAGGTTATAAACAGCAATTTTAAACGGGCAAAGTAAAATATTTAAATGATTTGCTCTTGAGATATCGTGCGAAATACCAGCACTACAAAATTCAATAATTTCTGCATTTTGATAGACATCCCTTCTAAAATTAAAAACACTCTTGGTGTTTTTAAGCATTTCGCTGGCATGGAATACGCCTGCAATATTAAGCCCTTTGCCTTTAACTGCATCAAGCAGATCATCGCGTACATCTTGATATTCAGCTTCAACAATAGTGGTGGTAATGTGTTTTGCTAGTACAGGTTTAAATATAAATACGGCGCATAGTAATAATAGTAAATATTGTTTATTGATTTTCATTGCTATTCCTATTTTTTAAAAAGTGCCCTCTTTCTTAAGCCTAATAAGGTGAGAGAAGTTAAGGAAAGAAGAGAGCGTTACAAATTATAGGGTTGATTTATTTTCACTTAAATAACCTATGTTATTTTCACTTGCAGTTGCTATGGGTATATTGAGAAACTCATAGTATTAAATCAAGCGAGCAAACGACTTGTTACTTGTTTTTTATTATTAAGTGAGGAGACTTTGCATAAAGCAGGGTTAATTTTAAATAAACAATACGGAGTTTATGATGAGAAATACAATCACAAAATCTGCATTATTAGCGACTGGACTATTGTTATCAGTACAATCATCAGCAGAACCAACTGCTGAAGCACTGGGTTATACTTGTGCAGGTTGTCATGGTACGAATGGTGCTAGCACAGGTAATGCAATTCCTTCTTTAGCAGGTCTATCAGAAGGTTATTTAATTGGTGCGATGAATGAGTATCGTGATGATGAAAGATCTTCAACCATTATGGGTCGAATTGCTAAAGGTTATACCGAAGAGCAAATTGAGTCAATGGCAACTTTCTTTGCCGCTCAACCAGTTCATTCTAATATTAACCAAAAGTACGACGCTTCAAAAGCAAGAGCGGGTGAAAAGCTGCATAAGAAATATTGTAAATCTTGCCACACAGCAGGCGGTACAGATCCAGAAGATGATGCAGGACTATTATCAGGTAATGCTAAATTATTCATGAAATACACATTAGCTGATTTCCATGATGGTTCACGTTCTATGCCAAAGAGAATGAAGAAGATGCTGAAGAAGGCTGTGAAAAAAGATCCTAATGCATTAGATAATCTGACTAATTATTACGGCAGTGCCAAATAGAGGAGAATACTAATGAGTAAACAAAATAGAAGAAGTTTTATAAAAACAGTAGGCTTAGGTGCTGCTGCAGCGACTGCTGCAACTTACACGCCTTTTGCTATTGGTGGTGCAACTAAAAAAGTTGTCGTTGTTGGTGGCGGTATGGGTGGCGCTGTTGCTGCTAAATACATCAGAATGATGGACAAATCAGTTGACGTTACCCTAATCGAAGCTAATAAAGATTATTACACTTGTTTTGCGAGCAACGAAGTTGTTAGTGGTGAGCGTAGTCTTGATTCAATTAAGTTTGGTTATGGCGGTCTTAGAGGTCATGGTATTAATGTCGTAATTGATAAAGTAACCGGTATTGATGCACGCGCTAGAAGAGTAACAACAGCAGGCGGACAAAGCTTTGCTTATGATCGTTGTATCGTTTCCCCAGGTGTTGACTTTAAATACGACCTGATTGATGGTTATGATGCAAATGTGGCTAATACTGAAATTCCACATGCATGGAAAGCAGGTCCGCAAACAGCAATGCTTCGTGATCAATTAAGAGACATGAAAAATGGTGGCACAGTTTGTATTTGTCCACCACCAAATCCTTTCCGTTGTCCTCCAGGTCCTTATGAGCGTGCTTCACAAATTGCGCTTTATTTAAAGCACAATAAGCCTAAGTCTAAGATTATTATTCTTGATCCTAAGCCTAAGTTCTCAAAAATGGGATTATTCACAGGCGGTTGGGAGCGTCATTATGGCTACAAGTCAGACAATTCAATGATTGAATGGCATGGTACCCCTAAAGGCTCTGATGATAACGTATTAACAGAAGTTAATGTTAAAACCAAAACAGCTACAACGGGTTTTAATGAAGTGAAAGCAGATGTTTTGAATATTATCCCAGCACAAAAAGCAGGAAAGATTGCTGAGGTAGCAGGCTTAACTAACGATTCAGGCTGGTGTCCGGTTCGTGGCGATACGTTTGAATCAACCATTCATAAGAATATTCATGTGATTGGTGACTCTGCAATTCAATCTCCACTACCTAAATCAGGTTATGCAGCAAACTCAGAAGGTAAGGTTTGTGCTGCTGCAGTAGTTGCATTGTTAAATGGTGAAAGTGCGCCAGATCCTACTTATGTAAACACATGTTATAGTGTGATTGCGCCAGGTGATGGTATTTCTGTAGCGATGGTTTACGCCTTTAAAGATGGAAAAATCGTTAAGGTTAAAGGCTCTGGCGGTTTAACACCAGGTAAATTTGACACCAAGCTAAGAGAAAGAGAGCAGTATTATGGCTATTCATGGTTCCATAATATTACCCATGATACATTTGGTTAAACAAGCTCCTCAATAAACCATTTGGTTTAAAAGCCCTAACTTAATAAAGTTAGGGCTTTTTTGTTTTTGACGATTGCCCCCCCCCGAAAAGATATTTTATAAGGTATTATTAAGATTTTTCTTGATCTGTATCAAGGTTAAATTACAATATAAGAATATAATAATAATATAATATTGTAACTTGAGGAAATGTAATGTCTTGTAATGATAGTAGTAATAAGATTGCTGAAAATTGCCTAAGCTGTATGGTGCGTAAGAGCACTATATTTGGCTCTTTGACAGATGATGAAATGACCTATGTTGAAGGTTATATTGAGAAGAAACGCCATTTCCAACCGGGCGAATACATCATTCAAGAAAATGCTAGTGTTAATTACAGTTTGTGTATTAACTCCGGTTATTTGATTTTAGGGAGTTATTTAAAAGATGGATCTCGCCAAATATTTCAAGTAGCGATGTCAGGTGATTCTATTGGTTTTTCGCATACTGATGAGGCTTATCATTATTTTGTTCAGGCAGTAACTGAAGTTGATGTTTGTGTTATTAATAACGCTACAGTTGATAGACTACTCGGTGAGCAAAAAGCAATCGCCACTAAACTGGTTGAAATTCTCTCACATAATACTAGTGTTAATCAGCAATATTTATTAAATCTTGGCAGAAAAAGCGCCAGAGAGGCACTTGCTTATTTGATTATGGATATCTCTACTCGCATTAGACAGCGATTAGCTAAATGCACTACGAATGAGTCTGAGTTGTATTTTTTTCCGCTTAACCAAGAGGACATGGCCGATATTTTAGGGCTGACAAAGGTACATATTAGCCGTGTTACTTCTGAATTTAAAAAAGAAGGACTGATTGAATGCTCTCACAAAACTATTAAAATACTTGATGAAGAACGTTTAAGTGAAATTGGTGATTTTTCTGTTTTAGGTTAAACTGATTAGCAAATAATCCTATCTTATTGACTAAGTGCATTTTCTTTGATTTTAGTACCCATATCAAAAGTTCTTTCAAGCCACATTTTTCCTTCTTTATTCCACCAAGTAGCAAGCCCGTGTTCTTTGCCATCTTTGTAGTTTGTTTCTCTCATTTTTTTACCATCTGAAAACCACCAAGTAGCAAGCCCATCTCTATTGCCTTGTTCGTAGTTTGATTTGAATTCTTTCTGCCCATTTTTGTGCCAAAAAATGGTTAAGCCGTGTTCTTTGCCTTTTTTATAATAAGACTCAAATTCTTTTTTTCCGTTTTCATACCAAGAAGTACTAAGACCTTCTTCTTTGCCATCTTGGTAGTTGACCTGCATTATTTTCTGCCCAGAAAGGTGCCATAAAACAAACAAACCATCTCTCTTACCATCTTTGTAGATGATTTCTTTCATTTTATTTCCATTTTTATAATTGGTAATTACTTTGCCAGTAAAGGGCGAGGAGTGTCCAGTTTTGTAGATAATTCCGTTAATATCTAGAGTATCTTCGGCATTTATAGTTTGAGGTGCGGTGATTGAATGATCACAAGCGGTGATTGAAATAAGTAATAATAAGGAGAATGCGATTATTTTCATATTGACTAATATGGATTAGTTTTTGGCGCCATCATTCTTAATTTTGTTTAGTGTGTTTTTAGTGTCTTGAAATACTTCAGTAACACCTAAATCTTGATCTTTAAAACTGAGTTGTTCTTTGATTTTGTCTGTATCAATCTCGTCAGAAACATCTTGCTGGATTTTATTAATGAATTTTTTGCCTTTTCCAATATAGTGGCCTGCTTTTCTAGCGATGGCAGGCATTCTTTCAGGCCCAACAACTATTAGCGTAATAACACCAATAAGGGCAAACTCCCAAAAGCCAATATCAAACACGTCTTATTTTCCTTCTTTGATAGCCTTTGTTTCTGTGGTTTCATCTTTCATGGATTTTTTAAATCCTTTAATTGCACCGCCTAAATCACTACCAATATTTTTTAAGCGCTTCCCGCCAAATACTAACAATACAATGACCAGTATTATGAGTAATTCAGGTATTCCAAAGCCCATTTTTTTCTCCTATTATTTAGCTAAACTTCGTTTAATTTTAACAACTTAAAACGTTGATTTGTAGCGCATTTACGCAATTTTTATTAACATAACATAGGTTAATTAAATATATTAATTTAACCCTTTAAGTTTGACGTTTAATTTATGCAAAAAACGCTAAAATATTTCTTATAAAATTAACCAGACGATTGATACAAAAATGACAGATTGGATACAACGTTGGAAGGACGGAAAAATTGGCTGGCATCGCGACGATGTTAATTCAAAGCTCATTAAATTTATTGATTGTTTAAAATTAAAAGTAGGTGGTACGGTATTTGTACCTTTATGTGGCAAAAGTGCTGATATGCTTTATCTGCTTGAGCAGGGTTTTAAAGTGATTGGTGTTGAGCTGAGTCAATTAGCCATTGAGCAATTTTTTGAAGAAAATCATCTTGCTTATACACTACATAAAACAGGTCAGTTTATTGTATATCAAGGTGAGAAAATTACCCTATATTGTGGTGATTATTTTGCATTAAAAGTCGATGATTTGAAAAACATACATGGTGTGTATGATCGTGCAGCGTTAATCGCATTACCCTTTGATTTAAGAGGAAAATATGCACAGCATTTATACTCTATAATACCGAGTGCTTGTCGGGTACTCTTATTAACACTAAATTACCCACAGCAACAGATGAGTGGACCGCCCTATGCAGTCAATGAAAAGGAAGTGATCTCACTCTTTAGTAAAGGGTTTGAATATCGACAGTTACAATGTTTTGACGATATTAAAAATGAACCTAAGTTTCAGCGTGCTAACGTTGATTTTATTGAAAAAGCAACTTATTGTTTGCAAAGGGAGAAGTAAAAAATGGCAAAAAAAGTAAAGGGTATAGTGGCACAATTTGGCTCTAAAGGATATGGTTTTATTACTGGTGATGATGGTGAGAAATATTTTGTTCATCAAAAAAACATTTACAATAAATCACGCTTAAGAACAAATACACGCGTTGTATTTAGTGCTGAAAACTCAGAGAAAGGTTTAGTGGCGGTTAATGTTAAGTTAGAAGGGGGTTCGTCTTCAGAGTCAGCCCCACTATCAGATACAAGTATCAAAGCAATGTTTTTATTTTTATTGGTCATGCAAATTATTATGGCCTACTATGTGTTTTTAGCGCCAGTGGCAAAATGAGAATAAGATTTGTTTTAATTGTTGCTCTATCTTTAGTGCTTAGTGGGTGTTTTTCAACTCCTGCTGTTCAAGTGAGCAATATTTGTAATTTAATGGATGAAGAGGTGAGCTGGTATCGCTCTGTTAAAGAGAGTGAGAAAAAATATGGCGCACCAGCACATGTGCAACTGGCCATTATGTATCAAGAGTCACATTTTGCATCGGATGCCAAACCACCTAGAGAAAAACTCTTTGGTGTGGTGCCTTGGTTTAGGCCGAGTAGTGCCTATGGTTTTGCCCAAGCTAAGGACGAAACTTGGGAATGGTATCAGTTAAAAACAGGTAATCATGATGCAGATCGTGATGATTTTGATGATGCGGCGGATTTTGTTGGCTGGTATATCAATCAATCTAATAAGCGCTCAGGTATTTCAAAAACCGATACTTATAATCAGTATTTGGCATATCACGAAGGACATGGCGGATTTAACAGAAAAACCTATTCAGCTAAACCATGGTTAATAAAGGTTGCTAAAGGCGTTGAGAAAAATGCCAAGCGCTACAAAGAGCAACTTAATCAATGCGCATCACAATTAGACAATAATAGCATCTGGCGTTGGTTTTAATTAGCAGTATTTATTATGTGGGTTAAAGTTTTAGATTCATTGCCAAAAGAAGGCACAATGGTTGAAGTTGATGCTGATGGTAAAGATTTGTTTGTAACACTTAATAATGCTACTTTGTATTGCGCAGAAAATCGCTGTCCACATGAGGACATTAAATTAACACTAGGTTGTTTAAAAGGTAATCGAGTAAAGTGCTCACTTCATGGCTATAGTTTTGATTTAGAAACGGGCGATAGCTCAGAAGATGATGTTGAAGATATGCAGACTTACGCAGTTAAGAAAGAAAAAGATGGTGTTTATATAGAGGTATAAAAGATGAATTCACAAGAATTAATGAAATCTATTATTCAGCGCATTGCAACTGGCCCTGATTTGAGTAAGAATATTGATTTTGAAGAGGCTAGAGACGGTATGCAAGCCATACTTCGTGGTGAGATCGATGATGTACAGTCAGCAATCTTTTTAATTGCACTGCGCATGAAACGTGAGACCATGGAAGAGAACGAAGGCATCTTAGCGGCCATTCTAGCTGAGAGCGATAAACAACAAGTTAATGTTGATCATTTAGTAGATTTGGGTGATCCGTATAGTGGTTACAATCGATCTATTCCAATTTCATCGTTTTTACCACCTTTATTGGCTGAATTAGGCTTGCCTACTGTTATTCATGGTTTGGATAGTGTTAGTCCTAAGTTTGGCTTAACACATCGTCATATCAACCAAGCATTGGGATTGAGTGTTGATCATTCGACAGCCGATGCAAAGGCTAGGTTAGAAAATTCAGCTATTGGTTGGAGCTATATTGATCAGGCTAGTTATTGTAAAGGTCTGCATGATATTGTTTCACTTCGTGATCGGGTGATTAAGCGCACCGTGATTAACACGGTAGAAACACTAATTGGCCCACTTAGGGGGAAAACTACGCATTCAATTTTGGGTTATGTGCATAAACCTTATCCGCCAATCTATGCGGACTTGGTTAAAGCTTCTGGTATGGACAGTGCATTGTTGATTCGAGGCGTTGAGGGTGGCGTGGTTCCATCATTGCGTCAAAAAGGATTAATGATTTCTTATAAAGGTAGTGATGAGCAAGATCGTGTAGATATTGATCCAACATCCATTGGCATTGAGCAAGATATACGTGCAATCTCATTTCCAGGAGAAATGGATACACAAAATGATATTAAAGATTTGGCTGAGTATACGATTAAACTAGGAAAATCCGCCCTCTCAGGTGATAGGGGGTTGTTCTACGATGGCCTGGTGCTGTCTGCTAGTTTGATCCTTTGGCACACTAAAAAAGCCAATTCTCTCGATGATGCGGCACAAGTTGTTAGGAAAGTGCTTGATTCTGGCAAGGTTCTTGATCGACTAAAGTAAGGTTTAATCAGTTTTTTTGGCTGTTTCAATATCGAAAAAACGACTTTGTGTGTATGAATAGTGTTATCTTGTCTATATGTAAGGATGGATAAAGCATTATTCGGAGACAGATTATTAAAATTAATCATCAATTAAAAAGTGTAGTAGCCATTGTAAGCTTAGTCTTTATGGCGTTGATAAGTAGCTGCAATGCACAGAGTGGCCCGTCTAAAAATGGATTTGATTTATCGAATGCCAGTATTTCAGTAGATAAGATACTTTCAGGAGGTCCTGGTAAAGATGGTATTCCTGCGATTGATAAGCCTGTATTTGTATTAAAAAATAAGGCTAATTTCGTCAAAGATGATGACCGTGTATTAGCGCTAGAGATTAATGGTATCGCTAAGGCTTATCCAATTAATATTCTCAATTGGCACGAAATTGTTAATGACAAGATTGGTGATCAATATTTTGCTGTTACCTATTGTCCATTGTGTGGCACGGGCGCAGTATTTTCAGCAAATGTAGGTGCTGATCGATCTCGTTTTGGTGTATCAGGTTTGCTTTATAATTCTGATGTACTTCTTTATGATGATAATACTGAATCTCTTTGGTCTCAAATATTGTCTAAGGCTATTAGTGGACCAATGGTTGGTGAAAAGCTAACACCACTTGTCAGTACGCATACAACTTGGGGCAGATGGAAAGAACTCCATCCTGATACCTTGGTGCTATCAACTGCTACTGGTTATATCAGGGACTATACGCGTAATCCGTATGGTGATTATGGAACAAATAGGTCGCTGTATTTCCCTGCGCCTAGCTCAAGTCCAGATGCTCATAGTTTTCATCCTAAGGAAACAGTTATTGGACTAGTTGATGGCGATAGAATAAAGGCTTATCCGTTTAGTGAGTTAGATAAAAATAACCAGCCTGAATTTATAGATGTAATTGATGGCAAGGCTTACACTGTGGTGTGGGATAGTAAAAGTAAAACAGCACAAATTAAAGATCAAACCGGCAACGCAATTCCAACCATACAAGGGTTCTATTTTGCTTGGGTGGCTTTTTATCCTGAATCACTAATATACGTTGCAAAATAATACGAATAAACTGTTGTCAGCGTTGATTTTGGTGTATTATTTTTTTAATAAAAGATTTGGGGGGATTGGTCATTGTCTGATACAGAAAATATAGTTTTTAACTTAATGCCAACATTGCTTGTTTGGTTAATTGGCATTGTTCTTGTTGTTATTTTTCTAACTTTTATTTTTGATATTTCTCAGAGTAAAAATGCAATCTTAAGAAACTATCCGGTTGTTGGACATTTTCGTTATTTATTTAGTACGCTAGGCGAGTTTTTCCGCCAATATTTCTTTGCTATGGATCGCGAGGAAATGCCGTTTAATCGTGCTGAACGTGAGTGGGTCAATCGTGCTTCTTCTGACAAGGATAACACCATTGCCTTTGGTTCTACTAAGAATCTTAATATCCCAGGTACAGCTGTCTTTATTAATTGCCCATTTCCGACGCTTGACAGTGATGCTATTGAAACCAAAGCAGTAACAATTGGAAAAGGTTTTAGTAAGTATCCTTATACAGCAAAATCTATCTTTAACATTTCAGGTATGAGTTATGGTGCTATTTCAAAGCCGGCAGTATTGGCGCTATCTAATGGTGCAAGATTAGCAAATTGTTGGATGAATACGGGTGAAGGAGGGCTTAGCTCTTACCATTTAGAGAGTGGTGCTGATTTGGTATTTCAGATTGGTACGGCAAAATATGGTGTGAGAAATGATGATAGTAGTTTGAACGATGAAAAGTTGGCTAATATCGCTAAGCATGATCAGGTAAAGATGTTTGAGCTTAAAGTGTCTCAAGGTGCCAAGCCTGGTAAAGGCGGTATTTTGCCTGGTATCAAGGTAACAACTGAAATTGCTGAAATTAGAGGTATTCCAAAAGGTGAGGATTCTCACTCTCCTAATCGTCATATTGAAGTATCAAGTGCGAGTGAATTACTGGATATGATTAATCATATAAGGGAAGTTAGCAAAAAACCAGTAGGTTTTAAAACTGTAATTGGTCATATTAGGTGGTTAGAAGCTTTGTTGGAAGAGGTTAATAAGCGTGGTGCGGAATCAGCGCCTGACTTTATCACTGTAGATGGTGGTGATGGTGGTACGGGTGCTGCACCAATGGCGCTGATGGATAGTGTAGGGTTGCCATTAAAAGAAGCGCTACCCCTAGTGGTAGATAAAATTATGCAACACGGTTTGGAAGACAGAATTAAAGTAATCGCTTCTGGCAAGATGATTACACCTGCTGATGTGGCTTGGGCGATTTGTGCAGGTGCTGATTTTGTAACCTCAGCTAGGGGCTTTATGTTTGCTATTGGCTGTATCCAATCGCTTAAATGTAACAAAAATACTTGTCCAACAGGTATTACTACTCATAATAAGCGTTTGCAAAAAGGCTTGAATCCTGAAAATAAAGCAATTAAAGTTAAAAACTACGTTAATAATATGACTAAAACTGTTGAAATTATAGCCCACTCGTGTGGCGTGAAAGAGGTTAGAAATCTCAATCGTACGCACGTTAGAATTGTTCAAATTAGTGGAACATCTATTCCTATGGATGAATTATGCCCAACATGCCCAACTGGAGAAAAACATGAAAGCATCTGATTTATTTGTAAAGGCATTAGAAAATGAAGGCGTTGAATATATCTTTGGTATTCCTGGTGAAGAAAATCTAGATCTGCTTGATTCGCTTAGGGGTTCAAGTATTAAATTTATCTTAACCAGACACGAGCAAGCTGCGGCCTTTATGGCGGCAACTTATGGGCGTTTAACCGGTAGGGCGGGCGTATGTCTGTCAACACTCGGCCCTGGCGCAACTAACCTAGTAACAGCCATTGCTTATGCGCAGTTAGGCGCTATGCCAATGGTGGTTATTACCGGACAAAAACCAATTAAGGATAGTTTGCAGGGTAAATTCCAAATCCTAGATATTGTGAGAATGATGGAGCCGTTGGTTAAAGATTCTGATCAAATTGTTTATGGTGGTCAGATTCCATCTTTGGTGCGTGGTGCATTTCGTATTGCGGAAGAAGAACGCCCAGGTGCGGTACATTTAGAATTACCCGAGGATATTGCCAGAGAGGAGTTAGAGGATGATCGTGTCTTTCCAAAGCAGACTATTCACCGAGTATTTGCTAGTGATCGCGCTATTGAGAAGGCTGTTGATGCCATTAAGACTGCTAAGAGACCATTGTTATTGGTAGGTGCAGGTGCTAATCGTAAACGAATTCGTCAACCATTGTCAGATTTTGTCAACAAGACTGGCATATTATTTTTCAATACACAAATGGGTAAAGGCGTACTTAGTGGCGATAATTCTCATTTTATTGGCACTGCAGCTTTTTCATCAAAAGATTATGTGCATGAGGCAATTAAGAAGGCAGATTTAATTATTAATGTGGGCCATGATATTGTTGAAAAACCACCTTTTATTATGAGAGGCAGCGAACAAAAAGTTATTCATGTTAATTTTCATTCGGCACAAATTAAAGGTATTTATTACCCTCAGGTTGAGGTGGTTGGAAATATTAGCAATTCAATAGATCGATTAACACAAGCACTGAGCGATTGTTATGCCTGCGATCAAGAGTGGATTAAGCCAATTCGAGAAAGAACCAGAAAAGCGATTCATGCGTT
This sequence comes from uncultured Candidatus Thioglobus sp., assembly GCA_964577715.1. Taxonomy (GTDB): domain Bacteria; phylum Pseudomonadota; class Gammaproteobacteria; order PS1; family Pseudothioglobaceae; genus SUP05. The sequence goes on from CAZOAA010000012.1 coordinate 23,686, forward strand.
AGATGATGATGATTCGTTTCCAATACTGCCACAACGAGTGGTGGCAGATGTGCGCAAGGTGCTTGATGATGACGGTATCGTTTCGCTTGATAATGGCATGTTTAAGCTTTGGTTTGCACGTCACTACCATACGCATCAGCCCAATACATTGCTTTTAGATAACGCCCTAGCAACGATGGGTGCAGGCCTGCCTTCTGCTATCGCTTGTGCACTGATGTATCCTGAGCGCCAAGTAGTGGCTGTATGTGGAGATGGTGGATTTATGATGAACTCACAAGAGTTAGAAACAGCGGTGCGTCTTAAGCTTAATTTAATTACGATTATTTTCAATGATAGTGCTTATGGCATGATTAAGTGGAAACAAGCAGGCCAAGAGCTAGAAGACTTTGGCTTAGACTTTAATAACCCTGATTTTGTAAAATATGCTGATAGTTATGGTGCAATTGGTCACAGAATAGAGAAGACTGATGAGCTCGTTCCAACAATGATTAATGCATTTAAGCAAGGCGGTGTACACGTGATTGATCTGCCAATTGATTATTCACAAAACACCAAAACTTTATTAGATGATTTAAAGCAGTTTGATAGTTAGGAAATTATTATGAAAAAAAATACATTAATTGTAAATCAAGCTTATACCGGCAAAGTATTAGCAGAGTTAGAGATGCATGATAGTACTCAAGTTGATAGCATGTTATCTACTGCACAGTCTCTACATAAGAAGGGATGTCTGTCTGCGCATGAGCGTATTCAAATCTTGCAAAAATTATCAGAATTAGTTAATGCCGAACATGAAGATTTTTCACGCCTGATTGCTAACGAGGGAGGTAAGCCTATTCGCGATGCACGAGTAGAAGTAACGCGTGCTGTCGATGGAATTCGTATCGCTATTGCTGAAATACAAGGTATTAAAGGCGAAGAAATCCTAATGGATAGAAGTGCCGCCGGTGCGGGACGAGAGGCTTTTACTATTATGGAGCCAATCGGGGTGGTGGTGGCTGTGAGTGCGTTTAACCATCCACTTAATTTAGCGATTCATCAGGCAATACCTGCAATTGCAACGGGTTGTCCAGTGATTATTAAACCAGCAGCGGTAACGCCATTATGTTGCTTGCGCTTAGCAGAATTAGCACTAGAAGCAGGCTTGCCTGAGGGTTGGATGCAAGTCGCATTGACTAATAGGGAAAATTCAGAAAAATTGGTTACCGATTCAAGAGTTGGGTTTTTTAGTTTTATTGGTTCTGCTAAAGTAGGCTGGTATCTTAAATCAAAATTAGCAGCAGGTACACGTTGCGCATTAGAACACGGTGGTGTTGCGCCATTAATTTTTGATTCATATCACGACGAAGATGCTTTTGTGAGTGGTGTGGTTAAAGCCAGTATGTATCATTCAGGTCAGGTTTGTGTTTCAGTGCAACGTGTTTATGTACCTGAGGGTAGGGCGCAAGAATTAGCACAAAAAATAGCTGATGTTGCATCAACACAAGTAGTGGGTGATGCAATTAATGAAGATAGTGATTTAGGGCCTTTGATTTTGCCTAAAGAAACCGATCGAATTGAGGCTTGGGTAGATGAAGCGATTAAAGAGGGTGCAACATTGGTTACTGGTGGTCAGCGTATTAACGAGGTTAGCTATAATCCCACTGTTTTATTAAATCCATCTAAGGATTCAAAAGTATCAACAATGGAGATTTTTGGCCCTGTGGTGTGTGTCTATGGTTATCAAGATATTGACAATGCGATTGAAGATGCCAATAGTTTAGATGTGTCGTTCCAGTCAGCAGTGTTTAGTGATGATGTTTCTTTAGCAATGGATGTGGCTAAAAAATTAGAAGCCTCTGCAGTAATGATTAACGATTACACCACATTTAGAGTTGATTGGATGCCGTTTGCTGGGCGTAAGCATTCAGGTTACGGCATTGGCGGTATTGGCTACAGTATGAAAGACATGCTTGAGCATAAGATGTTAGTAATTAAGCATTAACCTTCAAATTGATTTTTATATAATCCTGCATATTCACCATTAGCATCAAGCAGTTCTTGGTGAGAGCCTTGTTCAATAATATTGCCACGTTTTAAAACAATAATTCGATCGGCTTTTTGAATGGTGCTTAGTCGGTGAGCAATGATGATTGTTGTTCGGCCTTTTTGCATTTTATCAATGGCTTGTTGCACTTGTTTCTCGGTGGCAGAGTCAAGTGCTGAAGTGGCCTCATCTAAAATTAATATTGGACTATCTTTAGCAATTGCACGTGCGATTGCTAGGCGTTGACGCTGACCGCCTGAGAGTTTAGTGCCGTCTTCACCGATTTCAGTATCGAACTGATCACTTAACTCTTGAATAAACTCATAAGCATTAGAAACTTTAGCAGCGTGTTCAATATTCTCATTAGTCATACTATCGGTTTTTCCAAGCGCGATATTGCCCTTAACTGTATCGTTAAATAGGCGAACACTTTGATCAACAAAAGCAATTTGAGAACGCAGAGAATCAACTTCAAATTCATTAATATTAACACCATCAATACTAATAGAACCTGAGTTTGGCAAATAAAATCTAGAGAGTAATTGGATAATTGTAGTTTTTCCACTACCTGTTGAGCCAACTAGTGCGATCGTTTCGCCAGCTTTAATGTCTAAATTAATGTTATTAAGAACATTGGTATTGTTTGAATAGCCAAAGGTAACATCTTTAAATTTAATCTCGCCTTTAGAATTTTGTAATTGTTGTTTACCGTCATTGGGTTCTTCGTTCTCATCAAGTAGGCCAAATACACTTGCACCAGCCGCCATAGACTCTTGCAATGGTTTGTTAATATTAACTAAGCTTTTAGCAGGCTTAACCAGCATGCCCATGGCTGTGAAAAAGGATAAAAATTCACCAGCTGTCATTTTTAAATAGATGGATGATAAGTACACAACACTAGCCAAAGAAAGTCCAATTAAGATATTAACAAATCCTGTGTTTAAAGCGCCTGTCATGCCAACTTTAAAAATTTGATGGCGGATGTGCGTCACTAGTTTATTAAATTTATTAGTTTCTTGATTTTGTGCATGGTAGATTTTTATTAACGAGTTGCCTGAAATATTTTCGTCTAAAAGGTGTGTCATTCTTCCCATTGATTCTTGTACTTTTTCTGATGACGCTCTCATGCGATTACTTGATAATTTGACCGCGATAAAAACCAGTGGCATCAGTAATAAGAGAATAAGACTTAGTTGCCAATTTTTGTAAAATAGATAGCCAACTAGAATAATGACAGAAAAAGATGATTTGATAAAATCTAGCCAAATGGTAGAAGCAGCAGCGGCAATTTGCCCAACATCAAAGGTAAGTTTAGATAGAATTTTTCCAGTTGAGTATTGATCAAAATAAGATTTGGGTAATTTTAAAAGCTTGGCAAACATATCAATACGAATGTCTGTAATAACTTTGTTTGATACCCAAGAGCTAGCTGCAGTAGAGGTTAAGGCAAAAATTGAACTTAGTACAAAAACACCAAATAGTGCACCGGCATAAATAATGGCATCTTGTGTGCTTCTATTATCAACAAATAGATCGTCAACAATACGACCAGTAATCTCAGGAATAGAGCTTTCTAATGCAGTGGCAAGTACCATCATCACTGAGGTGAAAACTAGTTTTCCAATGTGCTCTTTAAGATAGACAAAAAGGCGAGAGACAAATTGTTTATATTCCATTGGTGATTAGTATAATTTAATACGTCCATATTCTACACAGTTTTGTGTATCATAACCATTTCAACTTTGTTACTTTTTCATGGCAACAAAATACATTTTTATTACTGGTGGTGTGGTTTCTTCTTTAGGTAAAGGAATTGCTTCAGCCTCTCTTGCTTCATTATTAGAATCACGCGGACTTAACGTTACTATGCTTAAGCTAGATCCGTATATTAATGTGGATCCTGGTACGATGAGCCCATTTCAGCATGGTGAAGTGTTTGTAACCAATGATGGTGCTGAAACTGATCTAGATCTTGGACATTATGAAAGATTCATACGTATTCAACTAAGTAAAAAGAATAACTTTACTGCAGGTCGTGTGTATGAAAACGTGATTGAACGTGAGCGACGCGGCGATTATTTAGGTGCAACCGTACAAATCATTCCGCATATTACTAACGAAATTAAAGAGTTAACTAAAGCCGGTGCTGAAGGTGCAGATGTTGCATTGATAGAGATTGGTGGTACAGCTGGTGATATTGAGTCTTTGCCATTTATGGAAGCAATTAGACAGATGAGCCTTGATGTTGGCCGTGAAAACACTTTGTACGTACATCTTACCTTGTTGCCGTTTATTAAAGTGGCAGGTGAGCTTAAAACCAAGCCAACCCAACACTCGGTTAAAGAATTAAGAGGTATTGGTATTCAGCCTGATATTTTAATTTGCCGTTCAGAACAAGAATTGCCTGAAGCTGAGCGCAAGAAAATTGCCCTATTTACTAATGTAGAAGAGGGTTCAGTCTTTACTTCGCTTGATGTGGATACTATTTATAAAGTTCCACAAGCATTGCATGAGCAGGGTTTAGATAATGTAGTGGTTAGAAAACTTAATCTTGACTGTAAAGATGCAGATCTCGGTGAATGGGATGAGGTTATTCACAAATTAGAAAATCCAACAAGTAGTGTTGACATTGCAATGGTTGGTAAATATATGGACTTAACAGAATCTTATAAATCTTTATCAGAAGCACTTATTCATGCCAGTGTACAGACACAGACAAAAGTTAATATCCATTATTTTGATTCTGAAGAAATTGAAAAAGAGGGCGTGAATTGTTTAAGTGAAATGAGTGCGATTTTGGTACCAGGCGGATTTGGTAATCGTGGTGTTGAAGGCAAAATTGCCACAGTTAAATATGCGCGTGAGAATAATATTCCTTATTTGGGTATTTGCCTAGGTATGCAAGTAGCTGTTATTGAGTATGCGCGTCATATGGCCAAGATGGATGGTGCCAATAGCACTGAATTCAATGCTGAAACTCCTTATCCAGTTGTAGGTCTGATTACCGAGTGGCAAGATGAAGACGGCAGCATTCAAACTCGAGATAAAGATTCAGATTTGG
>CAZOAA010000012.1:28872-38793 GCA_964577715.1 uncultured Candidatus Thioglobus sp.
TTTGGTTAAGGGTACAAATGCTAGAGGTATTTATGGTAAAGATATTATTACTGAGCGCCATCGCCATCGTTATGAAGTCAATAACCAATTGATTGATAAAATTGAAAAAGCAGGGTTGACAATTTCTGGTCGTTCTATTGATTCTACATTAGTTGAGATGGTTGAAATTAAAGATCATCCTTGGTTTGTGGCTTGCCAGTTTCATCCAGAATTTACTTCAAATCCACGTGATGGACATCCTTTATTTGAAAGCTTTATTGAGGCCGCCTCCAAGGCGCATAATCTAATTCTTGCTTCTTAGTGTTTGAACAAGTTTTGAAATGCTGGGGGAGTGATGAGTTTTCTGAAGTATTTAAATATGAGATTAAATCACTTGAATTAGGCGTATTGCCTTTAGATTCCTGCTGTAATCACAGTGCTGTTATAGATAAAGATAGTATCGATCCTGTTGTTCTATCCAGTCATGAAACTGATCGAGATATTCAAATAAAAACAGGCGTGTTTTTTTGTGAAATACTTTCAGGATGTGCTTGTAGTGATGATCCATCGCAAGCTATGATTCATGAGAATTCTTATTGTGAAATCAATGTTATTATTGACAAAGATAGTGCCAAGGCGAGGTTTGTTAACGTCTAGATTTGGTAAATTTTATCAGTCTCTTACGTTTGTTAATTTGTCGATCTGACAGGGTGTTTTTCTTATCTTTAAAAGGGTTTTCTCCACTTTTATATTCAAGTCTAATTGGCGTGTTGGTTAGTTTTAATTCTCTAATAAATAGATTTTTTAAATAGCGTTCATAAGCTTTTGGTACGCTTTGTAGATGGTTACCATGAAAAGTAAATGTTGGTGGAAACACGTCAGATTGATTAACGTATTTAATTTTTAGGCGCCTACCTTTAACAGGCGGCGGTTGGTGTCCTTGATTGGCTTTTTCTAAAATTTTATTAAGTAGTGAGGTTGAATATTGACCACCTGCACTTTTAAAAGATTTTTGAATAGGATCAAATAATTTACCCACACCAGAGCCATGCAGGGCAGAAATAGTGTGCACGCTCGCATAATTAACAAACGAGAGTTTGACATCTAATTTTCGTTTTACTTCAGATTTTTGATAATCATCCAATCCATCCCATTTATTAATAGCAATGAGCAGTGCTCTGCCTTTATCTGCAATCATGCCAAGTAGAGTGGCGTCTTGTTCGGTAACACCTTCATGGGCATCTAATACTAAGATAACAACATGAGATTTTTCAAGTGCATCAATAGATTTAATAATTGAGAATTTTTCTATTTTTTCATGGGTGGAGCGTTTACGACGAATACCAGCAGTATCAATTAGCGTGTATTGTTGTCCCCCACGTTCAAATGGTATGTAAATGCTATCACGCGTTGTACCTGGTAGGTCAATAGCCAAAACACGTTCTTCTCCCAATATTCGATTAATAAGCGTGGATTTCCCAACATTGGGCCTGCCTAATACAGCGACTGCAATACCTTCCACATCTTCTTCTTTATTTATGGTTGCTTGTGGCAAAAGCGGCAGAGTGTGATCAATTAAATCACCAATACCTTGACTATGCTCTGCTGAGATTAATATTGGCTCACCTAAACCAAGCTCGTAGAATTCTGCTGCTTTTGATTGCTCTAACCCTTCTGCTTTGTTGCAAACTAGCACAATGTCTTTTTTAAGTTTTCGTAATTGAGAGGCGATTTCTAAATCGAGCCCGGTAATGCCATCTCTGGTACTAAGAATAAAATAAATAACATCTGACTCTTCCAAGGCGCTAAGTACTTGCCCTTGAATACCGCTGTCAACTAAATTGTCATCGCCAGTTAAACCACCAGTATCAATGATATTACATGAAGTGTTATCATCTAACGATACTTCAGCATACTGACGGTCACGAGTTAGACCTTCAAAGTCCGATACTAGGGCTTGACGCGAATTACTTAAGCGATTAAATAAGGTTGACTTACCTACATTGGGTCGGCCAACTAATGAAATAACGGGCAAACCCATGGCAATAAAAAGAAGTTAGTTAAGGTCGTTTAGCTTAATTTGAATTAAGTTTTTTAATTCTGAGTCACTTGATAATTGGCTAAGCGCTAATCGATAGTGTTTTTTAGCTGAGTCTATGTTGTTTTGAGCTAGGTAAATATCCCCTTTAGTGTGACTGTACAAACCGCTAAAAGCATTAATATCTGTTGTTTCTAGCACCGATAAGGCCTGATTATGCTGACCTATTTCAAGATAGATTGCAGCACTTCTAAGCTTGGCAGTATGAGCGATAAATTCATTTTCAGTATTAACTAAAGGCGCAAGATAATCAAGTGCTTGTTGATATTTTTTTTGTTTAACAGCATTTTTAGCCATCACTAAAGACGATTGATTAACGTATCCACTATCGGAATAATCATTTTTCAATGTATCAAAGGCAGACGTATTGTTAGGATTTGATACTAATGCTAGATAATGAGATCTGGCTTGAATTGATTGGGAATATTGATAGTTTTTATAAGCATCCCAGCCCCATATAGCAGATAAACCCATTACAACACCCATTATAATTTGGGGGCCATTTTCTTTAATCCATTTTTTAATTTGTTCGGCTTGTTCGTCTTCAGTTTTGCCTACTTCAATGAAATTTTTCATACGATAATTCTCTTAGTTTTTAAAATATTGAATCGCCTTTTCTAAACCCATGGTTTGTTGTTCACCTTGAGCCTTGAGTGGCTTAATTGCAATTTGGTTGTTTTGTATCTCTTCTTCACCTAGGATTAAAGCATAGTCAGCATCGGCTTTATCTGCTTTTTTAAATTGTGCTTTGAAGCTACCTAGCGTGATGTCATTATAAAGGATTGCCTCTGGCAATGCCTGATGTAATTGATCAGCAATTTGCATGGACTTAAGTTGCGCATTCTCACCCAGCGCTACGATATAAATCGATAAAGGTGTTTTGCTAATGAGTAACCCTTGTTCTTTAATGAGTAAAATTAAGCGTTCTAATCCTAGAGCAAAACCAACTGCAGGTGTGGGTTTTCCACCCATTTTTTCAACTAGGCCATCGTATCGACCGCCTGCACAAATTGTGCCTTGTGACCCAAGATCAGTTGTTGTCCATTCAAAAACCGTACGATTGTAATAATCCAGCCCTCTAACCAAGTGCGTGTTAATAACATAAGGAATATCCAAACATTCGAGGTAGGCTTTAAACTCATCAAAATGCTTAGCTGATTCATCATCTAAGTGATCCATTAGCTTAGGTGCAGCGTTAATTAAAGAGTGCATGTCTTTATTTTTACTGTCTAGAATTCGCAGTGGGTTTGATGATAAGCGCCTTGTAGAATCTTCATCTAGCTGATCTTTATGCTGGGTGAAATAATCAACTAATACTGATCGATAATTCGCCCTTGCTTCAGCTGAGCCCAATGTGTTGATTTCTAAAGTAACATTTTTTAAACCTAGGCTCTTCCACAGTGAATGCGTCATTGCCATAAGTTCAGCATCTATTTTGGCAGTATCGGCACCAAATACTTCAACACCCACTTGGTGAAATTGACGGTACCTGCCTTTTTGCGGGCGCTCATGTCGAAACATGGCGCCTTGGTAAAATACTTTTTGAATACCTTCTCTAGGAAGATTATGCTCAATCATGGCACGTACACAGCCAGCAGTGCCTTCAGGTCTTAGGCTTAAGCTTTCACCATTAGACTCTTTCCAAGAATACATTTCCTTTTCAACAATATCAGTTGCTTCGCCAATAGCACGGCAAAAAGTGTCGGTTTTTTCAACTATAGGTGTGCGAATATTTTTAAAACCATAAGACCTAAACAAATCAGAAATTGTTTTTTCTAACGACAACCACAAGGCAGAGTCTTTAGGCAGTAGGTCGTTCATTCCGCGTATGGCTTGAATTTTGTTAGACATGGTAGTTATAAAATATTAATTGCGTTATTTTACCAATAATTACAAGGCCTTACCCCATTTAAGTCTGACCTATTTTGTAATAAATAGAGATAATGAAAAATACTAAAGTGGCAAAAAATAAGCGAATACTGACAAGTAAAAAAACATCCGCACCAAAAAACACAAATAACAACGTGTCTTCAATGATAGCATGAGCCACCATTAAAAAATAACAAACAGCAGTAATTTGCTTTTTAGTCATATGTTTTGTTTCTTTTAGTAAGACACCTGCGCCATAAGTAATGCCGATTAGTATGCCGGTAATCAGTGCCATAAGTGCACTGAGGTGATGATCAAATTTTTGTAAAATTGTTAGATTTTTTATAAGATTAACGACAAAGATAACCATACTAATTAATACGATAATTTCAATAGCCAATATCAAGGCATCTAATGATTTTTGTACAGCAAACTCTGCAAAACTATCAGGGTTTTGGCTGTTAATTTGATATAAAGCAGTAGAAACTTTATCTGGATTGTCAAAGAGTAAATCTGCTGGGATAATCAGTAGTGGCGTTAGTACAACAAAAGCCATAACAAGTCTAAAGGTGATTGACTTTATCCAGGTAATGCCAAGTTTTTTCATAATGGCAGATTCAACTGGTATAGCGTGCAAAACACCTAAAAATAAACCTAACACAGTCCAATCGTAAGCACTTAATCCGAGTGGTGCAGCAAAAGCGATTGCAGCATAGAGATTAAGAAAAATACCGGATGCAAGCGCAAGTGCCGCCTCAGGGGGTAAATTTAACAAGCGTGTAAAAGGCTCGAAGTACTGCGCGATAATCGGCATCCATTCAAGATAAAGTAACAATTCTGCCAATAAAAAATAAGGAATGACTGTAGTAACGATAATTTTGGATGTTGACAGTGTTTCTGAGAAAAAACTAGCCTTGTCAAACATTATGAATTGGATATACCACTTGGAACATGGCCTGTTGGCACGTATTGTGAGGCTGATTCACAGTGAGAGTGCTGATCGTCAAAGAAAATATCTGCGCCAAATTCTTTTAAGAAAACTCCTTTATCTAGACCACCTAAAAAGAAGGATTCGTCAATGCGAATACCCCACTCACGCATTGTGTGAATTACTCGCTTATGCGAAGGGGCAGAGCGCGCTGTGACTAGTGCTGTTCTGATGGGGTTGTTTTCTACAGGAAAAGCAGATTGGATTTTATGTAAGGATTTTAAAAAGCATTTAAAAGGCCCTGCTTTAAGCTCAACATTGGCGGAGTTTTTTTCATTTTCTTCAAAAGCTTCTATGCCTTTCTCTTGAAAAATTTTCTCAGACTCATCAGAGAAGATTACCGCATCACCATCAAAAGCAATGCGCAATTGTGTATCGTGAGAATCGTTTGAGCCAGAGCCAACAATAGAGGCAGCTGCAAAGCCTGATTCTAATGCTTTTTGCACATCTTGATAATTACTTGATAAAAACAAATCGGCCTCAAAAGCGCCGACTAAAGAGTGCGTGCTTTCACCTCGGGTAAACGCTGCTCGAGAGATATTAAGCCCATAGTGCTCAATAGAATTAAAAATCCTTAAACCTGTATCAGCACTGTTGCGTGATAATAAGATAACATCAATTGGGTTTTGCTTGGTATTAAGGTTTAGTAGTTTTTTAACCAATGTAAAGCCAACACCAGGTTTTAAAATAACTTCTTCGTTATCCTCTTGGTGTTTTGCATAAGCCTCGACACCATGTTCTTTGTAGATTTGATGAGATTCATCTAAATCAAACAGTGCACGTGATGAAATTGCTACGACTAACTTATTTTTTACTTTGCTATTTGCCATTCTAGGGTGTGGTATTTAACCAAGCAATAATCAAGCCATCTTTCAATAAAAGTATTCAATTCCCATTGTATATCCATATCAGAGCATTGTGCTAAAAAAGGATGGTTTGTATTAAGAGTGGTTTGATCGCAAACAGATAAAACTTCAAGTTGTTGTGAATCAAAGTAAACTTTAAAACGAATATCTGGCCTATTAACCAAACCTGCTGGAGAATCCAACTGATGAGTTAAAGTATATATACCAGTATAAGGAGACTTTTCCTCAACAAAAAGATGAAGATCGTTTTCGCCTTCTTGCTCGGCTATACTGTGATGTGAGATAAGAGATAACAAAGGAATAAGCTTGGTAATTTTTTTAAAGTTAAGCTCAAACAAACCTGAAACCTGAGCATAATTTTTAGGCTTTTGTTGGTTGTATAAAGACTTGAGAAAATCTTGTTCTGTTGTTATAGCCATTGCGTATCAAATTCTAAGTTACCGTTATCATAAAGTGTGTATTGGTTAAATCCAATTCTTTTTTCATTATCAAATTGCACAGCTGTTGATGGGCAAGCAATCAATTTTATTTTTTCATGACTAAACTCACCGGCTTGATGAGCATGTCCCCACAAAATTGCCTTTATTTTAGGGTATTTATCAACAATAGAAAAGAATTCATCAGGGTTTATTAATGATAAGGCATCGTCCCAATTGCTTTGCATAGACACAGGAGGATGGTGAAGAACAATAATATTGTATTTTGCTTTAGAGTTTTTTAAAGAATAATCTAATTTTGAGAGTTCTGCTTGAGTTAAATAGCCACTAGTTTTTGATTGTTGTACTGAATCAGTGATAATAATTTCCCAATTATCTAGATAGAAACTATTAACCAAGTTTTTAGAAAATAATTGATTGATGTTTTTAGTATCATCGTGGTTGCCAGAGATAATAACCAAATCATTATTAAGTGGCGATAGTATATCGCTAAGCAATTCATAAGAATTAAGCGTACCATTATGTGATAAATCGCCACTAATTAGTAATGTATCAAAATCTATAGTGTTGATCTTATGAACAATTTTTTTTAAATTATTATGTGTATCTACACCCATAGATTCTGGATTGTCATCGATATGACAATCACTAATTTGAATCAGGCGCTTCATGCTGTTTGTGTGAATCTAACGCGAGAACTAAGGCCAGTAACTAATTCATAGCCAATAGTGTTGCTATAGGCTGCCACAGTTTCTGCGCTGATTTTATCATTACCCCATAGTATGGCAATATCACCAACATCAGCCTTTATATTGCTAATATCAACGCAAATTAAATCCATTGATACTCGACCGATTAATGGACAGAGTTCATTATTGATACACACAGGTGTTCCGTTTTTGGCATGTCTCGGGTAGCCATCACCATAGCCGATACCAATAATTGCAATAATGGTTTCCTTTTCAGCTGTCCAAGTAGCACCATAACCAACCGATTCTCCGGTTTGAATGGTTTTTATTGAAACGATAGGCGCTGATAATTGCATCACTGGTTTTAAAGTTTTGTCATCTTGACCAAAAGGAGAGATACCATATAGCATGATGCCTGGTCGTACAAAATCAAACAGCGCTTCTTTGTTAGAAAGAATTGTGGCAGAATTTGCCATAGAGCGTTTAACACTATTATCAGTTAGCTGGTTAAATTCATTTAGCTGAGTTTTATTCATCGGGTTGTCTATTTCATCAGCACAAGCAAAATGACTCATTACACATTCAATATTGATTAATGGGTTGGTTTTAAAAAATTCTATAGATTGATGATATTCATTAGCTAATAAGCCTAATCGATGCATACCTGTGTCAATTTTTATCCACACATTAGTTGAAACTTTAGCGCTCATCATAAGGCTGATTTGTTGTTTTTCATGGACAACAATATGACATCCTAAGTTTGTTGCACTTTGAAGTTCTTCTTGAGAGTAAACACCCGATAATAACAAAATTGGTTTTTTTGTTTTTTCTCGTAGTTTTTTCGCTTCGCTAAGTTCACTAACGGCCAGAAAATCAGAATCATTAATAATAGGGGTAATTAGTGCAAGTTGATGCCCATAAGCATCTGCCTTGATCATTGATACAACGCCAGATTCATCGCAAAGGTCTCTAACTAGGGATAAATTATGACTCAGTGCTGATTGTGAAATCTCGGCAGTGGCTTGCATTAAAGGCGTTGCTTGTTTTCCATTTCAAAACCACCAATATTATGCATATCAGCAATATGAATTTCTTCGTCAGTTACACCATCAAGCTGATCTTCATTGGCCAGGTTTTTAAACTTAGTGTATTCGCCAACAAAGGCAAGTCTAATATTGCCAGTTGGGCCGTTTCTGTGTTTGACGATTTTTAAATCAGCTTTTCCAACTTCATCAGCATTAAAGTAACTGCCACCTTGTTCATTGTCAAAATATTTTTCATCTCGATAAATAAAAGCAATGATATCGGCATCTTGCTCAATAGAGCCAGATTCACGTAAATCAGCCATTTGAGGCATGCGCCCCTTGTTTTTAACTGGTCGTGATTCAACGCCACGATTAAGCTGAGAAAGGGCGATGACTGGCACATTAATCTCTTTTGCTAGCGCTTTTAATGAACGAGAAATCTCAGAGATTTCTTGCACTCTATTTTCTGCCTTTCCATGTACAGTCATTAACTGCAAGTAGTCAACCATAATCAGTGCCAAGTCTGGATATTGCCTTTTAATTCGACGACATTTTGCCCTAATTTCTGTTGGTGTAATTGAAGGGGTTTCATCGATTAAGATATTGCTATGATCAAAAGCAGTTAGTGCATTTGAAAAACCAGCCCAGTCAGTTTCGGTTAATGAGCCATCACGCATTTTTGTCATACTTACTTCGCCAAACGACGAAGCCATACGCAAAGCTAATTGTTCAGTAGGCATTTCTAAAGAAAAGACCATTACAGGTTTTTTCTGCTCAATGGCAACATTGCCAACAATATTCATAGAAATTGCCGTTTTACCCATACTTGGGCGACCAGCAACGATGATTAAATCACCATTTTGCAGACCTGAAGTTAATTCATCAAGTTTAGAAAACCCTGTTGATAGGCCTGTTACCCCAGTATTATCTTGCCAATCATGTAATAAATTACTAAGATCATTACTAATATTTTTAAGATTAACAATGTCTTTTTTACCACGGCTAACTTGCTCAGCAATTTCAAATATTTTTTTCTCAGAAAGGTCGATTAATTCCTGAACTTTAATTTTTTTAGGATTATAAGCAGTGTCGGCAATTTCGCCACTTACTTTAATAAGTTGTCGATAAACAGAAAGTTCGCGGACATGTTTTGCATAGGCATCAATGTTTGAGGTAGTTGGTGTTCCCTCGGCAATACCTGCTAAGTAGCTAAATCCACCAATACTTTCTTCATTACCTGTTTTTTTGAGTTGCTCCTTAACCGTGAGTATGTCTGCAGGTTGGTCGTGTTTTAATAATGTAGTAATAGCATCATAGATTAAACGATGTGATACAGTGTAGAAATCATCTACAGTGAGAATATCTGCTACTTGATCCCAAGCTTCGTTATGCAGTAATAATCCCCCCAGGACTGACTGTTCTGATTCAGGCGAATTTGGCGGTATTTTTGCGTTTTTGATGTCCATTTTCCTGCGTTAAAAAATAAAAAAACCCTCGATGAGGGTTTTAATTTTAACGCAATTTTTGGACTGTCGTTTTATAAAATTATGCTTCTTCTTCTAAAGCTTCAACCACAACTTTAACGTTAACGAGAATATCAGTATATAAGGTAACACTGACTTCATATTCACCAACATAACGAATTGCCTCTGGCATATTTATATCACGTTTTTCAACCACGTGTCCAGCCTCTGCTAAACTGGCCACAATGTCTGCTGTGCCGATAGAGCCAAATAACTTGCCTTCATCACCAGCATTTGCTTTAATGGTGCAAACAGCGTCTGTCATTGCTTTTTCTTTTGCTTGTGCATCTTTAAGTGCCGCTGCTTCTTTTGCTTGAAGATCAGCTTTAATTGCTTCAAACTCAGCCATATTAGCCGCCGTTGCTGGCTTAGCCTTGCCTTGTGGAATTAAAAAATTACGAGCATAACCTGATTTAACATTTGCCAAATCACCTAGGTTGCCTAATT
>CAZOAA010000013.1:0-38448 GCA_964577715.1 uncultured Candidatus Thioglobus sp.
CCGTACTGATGCACACAGCCGTTGGCACGGCTTTGGCTGCGATTGTGTTTACCTCGATATCAAGTGTACGAGCACATCATCAACATGGTGCAATACATTGGCATAATTTTAAAAAACTTACACCAACTATCTTGCTCGGTGCGTTTAGTGGGGCGCTGCTGACCAAGCTGATGAGCTTTGATTTTATGCGCATATTTTTCGCACTATTTGAATTTAGCGTCGCCATTATTATGTATTTTGGGATTAGTAGTTCTGCTCATGTAGATAGCTTAGCAAAATGGGTGTGGCGTATTACAGGTTATGTTATTGGCCTAGTGTCTGCGATTGTTGGTATTGGCGGTGGCACGATGACCACGCCATTTTTAACCTATAACAATGTTAATATTAAAAATGCTATTGCCACCTCTGCAGCAGTCGGGCTGCCAATTGCTGTTGCGGGTGCGCTGGGTTTTATTGTCGCAGGCTGGAGTGTAGAATCTAGCGCAGGTTTGGGCTTTATTCATATTGAGGCATTATTAAGTATTGTAATAATGAGCGTGCTTTTTGCACCGCTTGGCGCTAAAGTAGCACATAGTGTTGATGGCAAAAAACTCAAAAAATTCTTTGCAATATTCTTAGCTATTCTTGGTGTTTCGGTATTGTCTTTTTAGCCTTGCCAGGGCGGTGCAAGATCGTGCTCAACTTCTAAATGATCGAGTATTCTAGCAACAACAAAATTCACCAAATCTTGAATGCTGTTAGGGTTTTGATAAAACGCAGGATTGGCATCCATAATCACCACACCGAGGCGAGAAAGCTTGAGCATATTTTCTAAATGGATTGCTGAGTAAGGGGTTTCTCTAGGCACTAAGATGAGTTTTTTCTGTTCTTTAATCACCACATCAGCAGCGCGGTGCATAAGGTTATCAGCATGGCCATTGGCAATAGCTGAAAGGGTGCTCATGGTGCAAGGGCATACTACCATTGCTCGTGGTGGGTTAGAGCCTGAGGCCACTGGTGCTGTCCATTGGTTTTTAGAAAATACTTCAATCTGCCCAGTTTTAGCACCAAGATAATCCGTTAAGTTTTTTTCAATGGCTTTGGTATCCGCACCAAGGTTAAGATCAGTTTCCATGGCAATAACGGTATTGGCTGCTTGGGAAACCATCACATAGATTTTCTCTTGAGATTTGACCAACTCTTTAAGTAGGGTAATGGCATAAGGCATGCCAGATGCGCCAGTGAGTGCAATTGCGATTGGTTTCATAAGGATAATGATAAAGTATATCGGGGTTTAATCAGATAAATATTTGACATTTGAATAAAATTGAATACAATAGATAGTATATTTATTCAAATAAAGGAGGTTAGTATGAAAACAGTAACCATGCGCGTTGATGATGATGTTTATCAAACGATTAAGTTGGCTGCAGAAGGTCAAAAGCGAAATATTTCAAATTTTATTGAATTTGCTACGATGCAATATTTAGTAACCGATCAATATGTTGACGAAATTGAAATGAGAGAAGTTTTGCAAGACAAGACATTGATTGATAATTTGGAAAATGGAATTAAAGACCTAAAGGCTGGAGACTATACAATTGTCTAAATTTCAAATTGCAGAAACTAAAACTTTTGCCAAAGCTAAAAAAAAGATAGACAGTAAACTCTATAGTAAGATCACCCAAATTGTTTATCCGCAACTAAGAAGTAATCCATTTTTTGGCACTAATATCAAAAAATTGAAAGGCAATTTTGAAGGTTACTATCGTTACAGAATAGGCAGTTATCGCTTGTTTTATTTAATTGACAATGAAAAGGTGATTATTGCTATTGTTGATTTGCAACACAGACAAAGTGCTTATAACTGATTGATTATTTTATTGAATATATCATCAAACCCACCGTTGGACATAACCACCAAATGTCCTTGGTTAACTTGACTTAGTTGAGTAACAATGTCATCGACAGAGTTAAATAAGCTATCAGCATTAAATAGTACATCAATATCCCAATCGGTATTTTCAGGTTTTAGTATCAACACTTGGTCAGCATCTTTAAGGGCGTCAACTAGGCTTTGTTGGTGAACGCCAGATTTCATGGTGTTGGACCTAAGCTCTAAAATAGCAATAATTTTTTCATTACCGACTTTAGCTCTCAAGCCTTTAAGTGTGGTTTTAATGGCAGTTGGATGATGAGCAAAGTCATCATACAAAGTGATATTGTCTGTTTGATGTTTGATTTCTAAGCGACGTTTAACCCCTTTAAAAGTGTTTAGCGCTTCGCAAGCTACATCAAATGGAACGCCAATGTGATGTGCAGCATAAATAGCATTTAGGCCATTTTGCATGTTGTGTTCACCGAGCAAATTCCACGATACTTTGTGGTTCTCTACTTCAAATTCACTACCAATCTCATTGCTTTTAAGTACGTGAGCAGGCAAGGCCTGCTCAGATGAATAGACACCCATTTGCAGAACTTCATCAATATTTTTGTTATTTTCAGGATGAATAATGAGGCCGTCGTTGGGTATGGTGCGAAGCAGGTGGTGGAATTGTTTTTGGATGTCTTTGAGGGAATCAAAAATATCAGCGTGGTCAAATTCAAGATTATTAATCACCAAGGTTTTTGGATGATAATGAACAAACTTTGAGCGCTTATCAAAAAATGCGGTATCGTATTCATCGGCTTCAATGACAAAGAAGTTTGAATCTGTTAGTCGTGATGACACGCCAAAATCTTCAACCACGCCACCGATTAGAAAGCTTGGATTGTAACCTGCGACTTCTAAAATGTGGGCAAGCATACTAGCCGTGGTGGTTTTTCCGTGTGTGCCTGATACGGCGAGCACCCATTTGTCACGTAGGACGTTTTCACTCAGCCATTGTGCACCAGAAGTATAAGCATACTGTTCAGTGAGGATTTCTTCCACACAAGCGTTACCGCGCGATAGTGCATTGCCAATAATAAAGACATCAGCTTGCGGCATATCGGCCACATTGTAGCCGTGCGTATAAGTGATATTTTGCTCATCAAGTTGCGTGCCCATTGGTGGGTATACGCCCTGGTCTTGTCCGGTTACGGTGTGACCGAGTTGTTTGGCGATTAAGGCCAATGAACCCATGAATGTACCAGCAATACCAAGAATATGAATATGCATTATGATGACTGAAAGTTTAGTGAAGCGGAATTAATGCAGTAGCGTTGCCCGGTGGGTGCGGGGCCATCGGGGAATACATGACCCAAATGTGCATCGCAGTTTTTGCATCTGACTTCAATACGAGTCATGCCGTGTGTGCTGTCTTTGATTAAAGATACTGCGTCAGATTGTGCAATATCATAAAAGCTAGGCCAGCCCGTGCCAGAATCAAACTTAGTGTCAGATGAAAACAGTACTTGATCGCAACAAACACAGGTGTAGTTGCCATCTTCATGATGATTAACATACTCGCCAGTAAACGGTGCTTCGGTCCCACACTGCTGCGTTACTCGATACTGTTCGGGCGTTAAATTATCCAAATCCATTAGGGTATTATATTTGTATTTACACATCATTTGAGAGTATGAAAGTTTATTTAGTTGGCGGCGCAGTTCGTGATCGCTTATTGGGCGTAGCCGATGACAACACCGAGAAAGACTGGGTTGTGGTTGGTTCATCGCCTGATGAAATGCTAGATCTTGGATATCGTCAGGTGGGTAAAGAGTTTCCAGTTTTTTTGCATCCTGGTACGCAAGAAGAATATGCACTCGCTAGACTTGAGCGAAAAGTTGGTAAAGGTTATAAGGGCTTTGAGTTTGATACTTCAAAAACGGTGACACTTGAGCAAGATCTGTCTCGTCGTGATTTAACCATTAATGCTATTGCCGAGCAAGATGGTGAGTTGTTCGATCCGTTTAATGGTCAATCAGATTTAGATAATGGCTTGTTAAAACATGTTTCTGATGCCTTTAGTGAAGACCCAGTACGTGTATTGCGTGTGGCACGGTTTGCTGCACGATTTAAATCATTCGGCTTTAAAGTTGCACACGAAACTCACAGGCTTATGAAAAATATGGTTGCCTCAGGTGAGGTAGATGCACTCACGCCTGAGCGTGTATTTAAAGAGCTTGAAAAGGCATTGTCTTATGAGACACCTTCGGCCTTTTTTAAAGTATTGTCAGCTTGTGGTGCCGATGTAAAAGTATTCCCAATGCTTACTTCTAATGTCCACACAACGCATGATAACGAATTTGAATTTTTAGATCAGCTAGATACCAACAGCCCAGTGATTAAATTTGCACTTTGGTTGCATAATGAAAGAACTGATGCTATCGAACAACTGTGTCAGCACATTAAATGCCCGAAAGAATATGCACAACTTGCTATGCTTACAGCTCATTGGAGTGATATGGCTAGTCAGTTAGGGCAACACAGTGCTGATGAGGTATTAGAATTTTTTAACAGAACAGACGCACTTAGGCGTAAAGAGCGTTTTGAGCAATTATTAACGATATTCTCTTTATTAGGTACTGATGTTGACCCGATAAAACAATTGCGTGATCAGCTCAGTGCAATTGATATTTCTAGCCTTGGTAAGAGTGATATTGCCAAGGCAATTCAAAGTGAAAAAATATCAATTATTGCGTTATTTCTCGATTCGGCAAAGTGAGTCGTAATCGCAATAGAGGCAGGAATCCTTATTGGCAGGTAATACTTCGGCAAGCCCTTGTTGGTAATTCAAACTAGCTTGATTTAGTTGTTGTTGCCAAAGTTGTTTTTGCTCATCCCAATCAATACAAGATTGTTGTTTAGAGGTCTTTTTTGGTAGTGAGTCTTGATCTTTGGCAGTGCCAATATAATAAGTTTTATCAGGCGCCGGTTTGATAAATGCGATACCATCTGCTGTATTAGTGTAAGCATAGATGGGTAATTGCGGCTCTTTAATTGGGGTACTGCACCAAGGGTTACTTGGTAGATTGCCAGTCTTATAATCAAAGATGATATGATCGCCATTACTCATTTCATCAACACGGTCGAGTTGTATATTAAAGCTCAAACCACTAACATTTGCCTCAATGGTTTGCTCAGTAGCTATCACTCGAAATGCATTACGTTGCTTTTCAGTAGCAATGAATTGATGAATCAGCTGTGTAAGTCGCTTGTGCTCAATCTTTGTAAAACCAGAGGATTGATAATTATTTAAGACGTGTTGAATAGTGTTATCAATTAATTGATCAAGTTTACTTTGGTCATAAGCAAGTAGTGCTTCACTTGAGTTGGTAGTTTGATAAATTTTTTCTAAAATTTTATGCACAATATCACCTTGCTCTGTACGACTAAGGCCAATATGTGGCGCATCAAAATGATCGATATTGAGTCGATGGGAAAAACCCTTAAAGGCGCAAGCCATTTGGTCTTTTAAAATGCCTACACCACCACTAACTCGTGTATTAGACAAAGGTATTACTTTGTCATCAGAGAATGTATCAATATCTAGCTCTTGGTATTTATATTTAGTTGAGATAGGATTTCCAGTAAATGTTACTAGTGGTGAAGGACGTTGTTCATTTTCAAAATGCGTTGTTGCGTAAGAAAGTATTACTGTATTAGCCAAGTTGAATAAATTCACTAAAGTGTCGTTTGCATCTTTGTTAATAAGATCGAAACTTGAAAATGGAATTTGATGTTGTTGCGCAATACTACTTGGAATAAAGCGTGGTGAGTTAATTGCTGCTGGTAAAAAATTATCCGTCATGCCAAGTATCCAAGCCGCATCAAAGTACAGGCCTTCTGCCTCAAGGGATCCTAGTATTTGAATGGGTGTTTTAGCGGATTCAGCTTGAAAGATAATTTGTGATAGCCAATTTTTTAGATCAGCTATAGCTTGATAGGCTTTAACTGGTTTTTTGCTTTGTGCAAGTTTGTTAAGGCCAAGACTGGCTTGTTGGTATTTATTAAACAGTTGGTATTCACTACTATTGAGTGCTCTATCTGTGGCAAATCCCCAAGTTTGTAAATAAGTATTAAAATTTAACAACCATTTGTCATGCGTTTGTTGTTTTATTGATTTTTGATTAGCAGTTGTCTTAATTAATGCTTTTAACTCAGGTGTATTGTCTAAGTATTGATCTAGTTGTTTGATTTTAAAGTGAGTTTTTGATAGAGATAGCACGTGATTAACCAAAAGTGCACGAGCAGATTGCTCTGTTTGAGCGTGTGCAATGTAAGGTGAGGTGATAACAGTATTAAACACGTTAGTTTCAATACAATTATCTTGTAATTGTTTACAAAGTTTTAAAATTAAAACAATATGGCGGATTAGTGGGTATTCGCTGAGTGGAAATCCTAGGGATATATTATAGGATTTTTGTCCGGTTTCAAAAAGTGTGTTGCTGAACACTTTATCAAAGATAGATTTAATTTGCTGATGGTCTTGATTAAGGTTTGGACTAACGATCGCAATGTGTTGTTCTGGGTGTTTTGAATGTAGCTCTTTCGCCCAACTGGCTGCACTTAGAATTTCATCATGCGATGTTTGAAAAGCTTGATGATCACTTGTATTGTTAAGGTGTTTGGCATTAAGTGTTTGGTGGCCAATATCATTAAATAAAAGTTTTTGTTCTGGTGTTAGGGTTTTAAATCCGTAAATATAAGGTTGGGCAATCTCAGTATCACGACTAATAATTAGTTCAGACAAATCATTAACATCTATTAAATGATTATCTGATTTTATTTTTTGATAGTGCTGCATCCAAGCAGCAAATAGTTCGCAACTCTGAATATGAGATTGTGATAGTTGTTCGTATTTAATCAAATGCGCATGACAATAATTATTGTTTTTAACCACTTCATCCAATAAGTGACTATCAACATCCTGATTGAGACTTGCCATTGATTGTTCAATGAGTATGCGAGACTCTATGGATGAAATTAAGCGCTTAGACGAATTAGGTCGTAATGCGAGCCAAGTCTGCTGAAGGTATTGTTGCCAAGATAGTGCCTTAGGTAGTGCCGAAGTTCCACATTGAGCACCCCAAGTTTTTTTGAAAGCTAATACTTGACGATTGTTAGCCAAGACAATTGTGTCGTCTTTGGTGATTTTTTCTAAATTTACATTAATCCACATAACCAAAAAAAGTATTGAGTCGGGCGCTAAGTTCTTCTAAGCCCTGCTTTTTTAAGCTAGAGAAGAGTTGGGCATCAACGTAAGGGTATGGTTTGATGGCACGTTTAACCTTAAGTATTGCATTACTAGCAGCCCCTTTTTTAAGCTTGTCTGATTTAGTAAGAATAATTTGTGTTGGTAGGTTGATGTTAATGCACCAATCTAGCATCATCTGATCAAAAGGAGTGAGCGGGCGACGCACATCCATCACTAATACTGCACCTGCTAAACATTGACGTTTTTGAAAATATTCGCTCATATCAATTTGCCATTGCTGTTTAACGTGTTCGGGAACTTTAGCGTAGCCATAACCCGGCAGGTCTACTAAGCGACGATTTTCATCCAACTCAAAAAATACAAGATGCTGTGTTCTACCGGGTGTACGTGAAACCTTGGCTAGTTTTTTTTGCGAAGTTAGCGCATTGATAGCGCTAGATTTACCTGCATTTGATCGCCCTGCAAAGATCACTTCATAACCTTGATCGCTTGGGCATCCCTTGAGTGATGGGCATGAAAGCAGGAACTTTGCTTGTTGGTAGGAATTGCGCATTGGATAAAATGGTGTATAATTATTAGTTCGTGGTGGACTAAGCACCATTATATAACTTTTATGTTTATTAAAATAAGGAGAGAGAGTAATGAAGAAAATTTTAGCAGTAGCAGCGACAGTTGTACTTTCAATGGGTTCTTTTTCAGTTCAAGCAGATGGTGCAGCAATGTACAACTCATTAGGTTGTGGTGGTTGTCACGGTGCTGGCGGTAAATCAGCAATTCCAACTTATCCATCATTAGCAGGTAAAGATGCAGCATGGTTGGTTCAGCAATTAAAAGATTTCCAATCTGGCGCACGTAAAGATGCAACTATGAATGCAATGGCTCCAATGGCTGCTGGTCATGAGCAAGCAATTGCTGACTATTTAGCTGGTCAATAAAACAATGGCGGTCTTGACCGCTTAGTAACGCCTAGGAATTAACTTTTTAATTCCTATATTATAATAAGCCGATATTAAGTATAATATCGGCTTATTTTTTTGCAAAAAGGACTAACCCATGAATAAACTGGCATTTATCTTTACTGTTTTAACAGCATTAGTTTCAACAAATATTTTCGCTTCTGGCAATGCTGATAGCGGCCAAGAAAAAATAAAAACTTGTACCGGTTGCCATGGACCTCAAGGTAATGCTATTGTTCCAATTTATCCAAAATTGGCAGGTCAAAGTGAAGGCTATTTATTAAAGCAATTAAGAGATTTTAAATCTGGCGCTCGTAAGGACGGCGTTATGCTTGGTATGGTTGCACCACTAAGTGATGCTGATATGGCTAATATTGCTGCTTATTATGCCAAGCAAACTGTTACAAAAGGTATGCCTATTAATAATGCAGATGTGTTTAAGTTGGGTCAACAGATCTATCGTGGTGGTAAAAAACACAACTCTGAAAGTCATGAGCAAGTCACCGCTTGTATTGCTTGTCATGGCCCTAAGGGAGAAGGCGTTCCATCAGCTGGTTTTCCATCGTTATATTCTCAGAATGCAGCTTATACTGCAAAACAGTTAAAGGCATTTCGTCAAGAATCATTAAATGAACATACTGGCGCTACTGCTCATGTTAGAGATAATGATTATGAGAGCATGATGAGAAGAGTTGCTAAAGACTTGAATAATCAAGAAATTGATGCGGTTTCAGCATATATTGCTGGAATGCACTAAGAGACTATTTTTTAAAGCACAATATTTGGATTAATAATAATGAAAACTTCACTAGAAACATTAGACGGCCTTAAAAGATCACTGACTGTTGAATTGCCGATTGATACATTTAATCAGAAAACCGACAAAATACTAAGGGGAATGGCATCCCAAGTGAATATTGATGGCTTTAGAAAAGGAAAAGCTCCTTTGGAAATGTTGCGTAAACGTTTTGGGGCAAATGCCAGTTCAGATGCAGTGAATGAAATTGTCAATGAAACATTGCACGATGCATTGGCAGAAGCTAAAGCAACACCGGCTTCTAGACCAGCCATTACTAAGGTTGATTCAGAAGGTGATAATTTTTCCTATACTGTGGAATTTGAAGTATATCCCGAGATAAAGGTTGGTGATTTTTCAAAATTAAAAATTGATCAAACCAAAGTTAAAATTACCAAGGCAGATGAAGATAAAACATTAGAAGGTCTAAAAGAACAATTAACCGAATACAAAACAGTAAAGCGCAAATCTAAAGATGGGGATCGTTTAAACATTGATTTCAAAGGCACGATAGACGGCAAGGTATTTGAAGGTGGTGAAGCTAAAGATTTTAGTATCGTATTAGGCAAAGGTTCGATGATTGATGGCTTTGAACAAGGGTTAACCGATGTTGCAGCTGATAAATCAGTAACATTAGATTTAACTTTTCCAAAAGAATATCATGCGCCTCAATTAGCAGGCAAAGACGTTACTTTTGAAATAAGCGTTAACGAGGTAGCCTCACCTAAAGTGCCAAAGGTAGATGCAAAATTTGCTGAAAAATTTGGTGAAAAAGATGTGGAATCTTTAAAAAAGAGTATGAAGGAGCAAATGCGAGTTGAGATTGATAATCGTCTTGCTAATCAAAATAAAGACGCTATATTTAATGCCTTATTAGCTGCTAATGAGTTTAGTGTTCCACAAAGTAGTATTGATGATGAAGCGAAAAATCTTCTCAATGAAATGCAAGCGCGTATGCAACAAGAAGGCATGGATTCTAAAGGTGCCAGCTTACCTGCTTCTACGTTTAATGGTGAGGCAGAACGACGCGTTAAGTTAGGTTTGTTGGTTAGCCAAATTGCTAGCGATAATAATTTTGTTGCCAGTAAGAAACAAATTGACGAAAAACTAGAAGAGATGTCACAATCTTATGGTGAAAATGCTCAGCAGATGATGGATTATTATAATGCAGACCCTTCTAGACTAACAAGCATTGAACTATTAGTAGTGGAAAAAATGGTGTCTGATTTAGTTTTAGAAAAAGCCAAAGTAACTGCTAAAAACAAAAAATTTCAAGAAGTAACACAACAGCAAAGATAAGCAGGTAAAAAATTAATATTTTTATTCGATATTTTGAGTTATCATAGTCGTATATGACAATTAAAAATCTCAATCAAGTACCAATGGTGGTAGAGCAATCTGCCCGAGGCGAAAGAGCCTATGATATTTATTCGCGCCTTTTAAAAGAGCGTGTTGTTTTTTTGGTAGGTCCAGTAGAAGACTATATGGCCAATGTAATTGTGGCGCAATTGCTCTTCCTTGAATCTGAAAATCCAGATAAAGACATTCATTTATATATCAATTCTCCAGGTGGATCGGTTTCTGCAGGTCTTGCAATTTACGATACCATGCAATTTATTAAACCAGATGTGTCAACTTTGTGCATAGGTCAAGCAGCAAGCATGGGGGCGTTATTATTAACAGCAGGTACGAAAGGCAAGCGCTTTGCGTTGCCACATGCAAGATGTATGATTCATCAGCCATTAGGCGGGTTTTCTGGTCAGGCAAGCGATATTGATATTCATGCACAAGAGATTCTAAAAGTTAGAGAAAGACTTAATCTCATCTTGAAAAACCACACGGGTCAGAACATTAAAACTATTCAAAAAGATACAGATAGAGACAATTTTATGTCAGCTGATGAAGCCGCTAAATATGGTTTAATCGACAAAGTACTTGTAAAACGCTAAGAGACTGCAGAATATGCCAGAGAATACAGAAGACCTTCATTGCTCATTTTGTGGAAAAGCAAAATCTGAAGTTGATCGTCTAATTGCTGGCCCAGGTGTTTATATTTGTAATGAGTGTATTGACTCCTGCCATGATTTAATTCAGGAACAGGCCCTCAAAGAAGTTGTTGATGAGCATCAGAACTGGGATTACACACCTAAAGAATTAAGAGATTTTTTAAACGATTACGTTATTGGGCAAGAACACGCTAAAAAGGTTTTATCCGTAGCAGTTTATAACCATTATAAGCGTCTACAGAGCGATTACATTTCTAATGATGTTGAGTTAGATAAGTCCAATATTTTAATGATCGGCCCTACTGGGTCGGGAAAGACATTGTTGGCTCAAACGTTGGCGCGTATTTTAGATGTGCCATTTACAGTTGCCGATGCAACTACATTAACTGAGGCGGGCTATGTAGGCGATGATGTTGAAAACGTTATTAAGAGCTTGTTGTCTCGCTGTGATTTTGACCCTGATCGTGCTGAGAGAGGCATTATTTTTATTGATGAGATTGATAAAATTTCTCGTCGTAGTGACTCACCATCAATTACACGTGATGTATCTGGGGAGGGTGTACAACAAGCAATGCTTAAATTGATTGAGGGTACAGTGGCTTCGGTGCCTCCACAAGGTGGTCGCAAACACCCAAACCAAGAAACCATTGATGTTGATACTTCAAAAATTTTGTTTATTTGTGGCGGTGCATTTGATGGTCTAGATAAAATTATTAATAAACGTGTTGAAAAAGTCACGGGTATTGGTTTTTCAGCAGATGTTAAAGATCAGAGTAAAGAAAAAACACTGAGTGATCTCTTTTCACTGATTGAGCCAGAAGATTTAATTAAGTTCGGCCTTATTCCAGAGTTAGTAGGTCGTTTGCCTGTGCAAACATCATTAAGTGAATTAGATGAAGATGCTTTGGTGCAAATATTAACTAAGCCTAAAAACTCTGTTGTTAAACAGTTCAAAGAAGTGTTCTTTATGGAAGGCGTCAAGCTAACTTTTAAAAAGCCTGCCTTATTAGCTATTGCTAAGTTAGCCATTAAGCGCAAAACAGGCGCTAGAGGTTTGCGTTCAATTATCGAGGATTTACTACTAGACACTATGTTTGATTTGCCTTCTATGAAGGATGTGGTGGAAGTTGTTATTGACAAAGCAGTTGTTGAAAAGCAAAAAACACCATTAATGCTGCACAAGTCTGAAAAAAAATCTAAAAAAGCCAGTTAATTCTATTGGAACTGTTTGATCGCCAAAAAGACTCGGTTGGCCAAGGCGAGAACACATTACTGGTTTATGTAGAATTACCAAGTAATCGACACATTCATAATGGCTTAGACGAATTTATAGAGCTGGCCAAATCTTCAGGCTTAAGAATTAATCAAGCGTTGAAAGTTAATCGAAATATTGCAACTGCCCAGTATTTTGTCGGATCCGGTAAGGTTGAAGAAATTTCAGAAATAGTTAAAGACAATGATATTGAACTGGTTATTTTTGCTCCAGAACTTTCACCATCTCAAGAGAGAAATTTAGAAAAAAAACTCAATTGTCAGGTTATGGATCGAACAGGTCTAATCTTGGATATTTTTGCCCTTAGAGCGCAATCGTTTGAAGGTAAATTACAAGTTGAACTTGCACAACTTAGGCATTTGTCTACTCGATTAGTACGGGGCTGGACGCATTTAGAAAGGCAGAAAGGTGGTATAGGATTGCGAGGGCCAGGTGAAACTCAACTTGAAACTGATAAGCGCCTTATTGCCGTACGTATTAAAAACATTACTAAGCGTTTAGAAAAGGTACACAAACAGCGTGATTTAGGTAGAAAATCTCGCGTTAAAAATGAATTGCCAATGATTGCTTTAGCGGGTTATACCAATGCGGGCAAATCTACTTTGTTTAATGTATTAACTAAAGCGGATGTTTTTGCTGATGATCAGCTTTTTGCCACATTGGACGCTACGATTAGAAGAGTAATATTACCCGCATCTGGCGAGGCCGTTATTGCCGATACAGTGGGCTTTATTCAGGATCTTCCTCATGAGCTTGTTGCTGCATTTAAATCAACATTGGAAGAGACTAAACGCTCAAATATAGTGCTTCATGTGGTGGATTCGTCTGATGAGTACTACCATGAAAAAATTGACCAAGTAGAGGATATTATCGATGAGATTGGCGCAGGAGAAATACCTAGTATTTTGGTTATGAATAAAATTGACTGCTTAGAAGATTTCAAGCCAAGGATTGATAGGAATAAAGATGGGGAGATATATCGTGTGTGGATTTCAGCACAAACACTTGATGGTATTGATTTATTGTATCAATCTTTGTCTGAGAAACTTAGTGGCATGATGACGCGAGCAAGTATACAATTAGACGTAAAATCAGCTTATATTCGTAGTGAAATTCACAATATTGGTTATATACACAATGAAAAGGTGGATGATTTTGGGCAATGGGTACTTGAAATTAACGTTACAAACCACTATCTATCTAAATTATTACAAAAATCGGGCGTTAAGCTATTATGGGAACAGAAGCCACAACAGAAATAATTGATTTAACTAAAGAGCGTGTTCCGTTATTACCGCTTAGAGATGTGGTGGTTTTCCCACATACAGTTATGCCACTTTTTGTTGGTAGAAAGACTTCTGTTAATGCAATTACCCAATCAATGGGCACTAACAAATATGTTTTTTTAGTGACTCAAAAAGACGAAAAAACTGAAGATCCTAGTTATGATGATTTGCATAAAGTTGGCACATTGGCAACTATTTTGCAAATGTTAAAACTACCTGATGGCACGATTAAAGTTCTTGTGGAGGGTGTTAAGCGTGCAAAAGTTGAAGAGTTTTTCAAAGCCGATGGTTTTGATGAAGTATCAGTGAGTGAGTTTATGCTTGAATCTAGTGAGGATACTGAGATTAAAGCAATGATGCGTCTTGCACTTGAGAACTTTGAGACTTACATTAAACTTAATAAAAAAATACCTGAAGAAGTATTTAAGGCGTTACAAGAAATTAATGATGTGGAGCGTTTTAGCGATGTCATTATTGCCAATTTAAATCTTAAAATTGATGAAAAACAGTCCTTATTAGAGGGCGATAGAGCCAAAGACAGACTGGATAAAATACTTTTAGTTATTCAAGGTGAAATTGAAGTTCTGGGTGCTGAGAAAAAGATCCAATCTCGTGTGCGTAAACAAATGGAATCCAATCAAAGGGATTACTATTTAAATGAGCAAATGAAATCAATTCAAAAAGAGTTGGGGCATGCTGAAGATGAAAATGAAATAGAAGATTTACAAGCCAACATTGATAAGGCCAAAATGCCTAAGTTGGCTAAGGAAAAAGCCCAAAGCGAACTCAAGAAACTTTCACGCATGTCATCAAACTCTTCTGATGCTTCTATTATTCGTACTTATATTGAAAATTTATGTGAAGTACCTTGGAAGAAAAAAACCATTATTAATAAGGATTTGAAAAAAGCACAAAAAATTCTTGACGAAGACCATTATGGCTTAGATAAAGTTAAAGAGCGTATCTTGGAGCATCTAGCAGTGCAAACACGAGTATCTCATAATAAGGCTAATATTTTGTGTCTTGTTGGCCCTCCTGGTGTTGGTAAGACCTCGCTTGGCGAGTCAATTGCAAGAGCAGTTAATCGTAAATATGTGCGTATGGCGTTGGGCGGTGTGCGCGATGAGGCTGAAATTCGTGGCCATAGACGCACTTACATTGGTGCGATGCCAGGCTCAATTGTGCAAAAAATGCAAAAAGTAAAAGTTAAAAATCCTTTATTTTTACTAGATGAGATTGAAAAAATGGCCAGTGATTATCGTGGAGATCCTTCTTCGGCTATGTTAGAAGTGCTTGATCCTGAGCAAAATCATACATTTAACGACCATTATTTAGAAGTGGATTATGATTTATCGCAGGTGATGTTTGTAGCAACAGCTAATTCACTAGATTTGCCACAACCACTGCTTGACAGAATGGAAGTTATCGAACTTTCTGGATATACCGAAGATGAAAAACTGCAAATTGCCAAACGTCATTTGATTTCTCAAGCGATGGAGAATAATGGAGCCCATATTGGTGAGATCAGTTTTAAAGATTCTGCAATCCTAGATATTATTCGTTATTACACACGCGAAGCCGGTGTTCGCGGTCTTAATCGTACAATTAGTACTATTTGTCGAAAAGTTGTTAAGGAAGTGGTGCTGAAGAAACGCAAAACTAAAGCCACTATTAGTGATAAAAATTTAGAGAAATATTTAGGTGTTAAGAAGTTTCGCTTTGGCCTTGCTGAAGAAAATAATCAAGTAGGTGAAGTAACAGGCCTAGCGTGGACATCAGTTGGCGGAGATCTATTAACCATTGAAGCCAGTGCGTATAAAGGCAAAGGTAAGCTTAACTATACTGGCCAGCTTGGCGATGTAATGCAGGAATCTATTCAGGCTGCTATGAGTGTTACCCGCGCACGTGTTAAAGAATTAGGCATTGCTGATGATTTTCAAGAGAAACTTGATATTCATATTCATGTACCTGACGGCTCTACACCAAAAGATGGTCCAAGTGCTGGTGCAGCGATGTGTACAGCGTTAGTATCTGTACTTACAGGGCGTAAAGTCAAAGCAGATGTTGCTATGACTGGCGAAATTACTCTTCGTGGCGAAATCACACCTATTGGCGGACTGAAAGAAAAAATGCTGGCCGCACTACGTGGCGGCATAAAAACAGTTATTGTGCCTGATGATAATGAGCGTGAACTTTCTGAAGTGCCTGATAAGATTAAGAGCAAACTTAACGTGATTAAAGTTAAGTGGATTGATGAAGTGTTGGATGTTGCTTTAGAGAAATAGCACTATCTTTTCATTAGTTTGGCATAGTAAAAACCATCAAATTCCTTATTAGGTAATTGCTGTTTTCCAATAGTGGTTTCAATACCCCAGTCTAAGTCTATTTTGATTTCATTGGCATCTGAATGCGACTCTAAAAACTGCGCTACTTGCTGTTCGTTTTCAACTTTCAAAATTGAACAAGTGGCATATAGTAGTGTTCCGCCAGGCTTTAGCATTTTCCATAGATTATTAAGAATGTCTTTTTGCAGAGCAACTAAAGTAGTAATATCTTTTGGTTTTCTAAGTAGTTTAATATCAGGATGGCGACGAATAACGCCCGTTGCTGAACAAGGGGCGTCTAACAGAATCTTATCAAATAGTTGCCCATCCCACCAGTCTTGAACTTGAGCATTGCCTTGTATTAAGGTGATATTTTTACTGCTAAATCGATCAATATTTTGTTGTACGCGCATGAGTCGATCTGCATCGCTGTCTAGGGCGATAATATTGGATTCTGGCGCTAATTCGCTGAGATGGGTGCTCTTGCCTCCGGGCGCACTACAAGCATCCAGAATAAGCTCATTTTCTTTAGGGCTGATTAAATGTGCAGCCAGTTGAGCTGAGCAGTCTTGTACGTAACAAGCGCCCTTATTAAAATTTGGCAATTTAAAAACTGATACCGCCTCCTTTAACACTAATGCTTGTGGCGCAATATTAAGAGGAGACGCATCGATACCAAGTGCAGATAATTCACCTTGATAATTACTCAAATTGTAATTTGGGTGTATGCGAATAGTCATTGGTGCCTGGATATTGTTGTTGACAAAAATTTGTTCAAAATTATCAGGATAGTTGTTTTTGATTTTTTTAACAAGCCAGCTTGGATGTGAGTAGTGCACTTGTTTTTTTAGGTTGTCTCTTTGTCGATCAATCTGCCTAAGAATGGCATTAACTAAACTTTTTGCCCATGGTTTTTCAATTTCATCGAGCACGTTTACTGTTTCAAATATTGCAGCATGTGTGGCAACATTTGAATATAGTAATTGATAAGCGCCTAAAAGCATTAAGCAGTGAATATCTAAATCTTGTTTTTTAATGGGGTGGTTTAACAGCTTTGACACGATGTCATTGAGCTGGTGGTAGAAGCGAATCGTGCCAAAAACTAACGATTTAGTTAATGACAAATCTTTGTTTTCTGGAAAATAGAAATCAGATAAGGATTGTTTATTTAATACAACTGAGCAAATTGCCTCTAGTGCAATTGCCCTAGCATTGTTACTGGTATTTTTCAAGTGAGCGTTTAATCTCTTTCAATAATTCTTTTGGCTTGACATAGCCAGGAATGTTGTCGCCATTTTCAAAGAAAATAAATGGAGTGCCAGTAACATTGAGTTTTTTAGCTAAAATTAAGTGATCAATAACTGGATTTTGACAATCTGTTAATGGATTGTCTTTTTGGATCATGCCTCTATCCATGGCTTGTTTTTGATCATCTGCACACCAAATAGCAACAGAGCGATAGTAAGACTTGGTATTAATACCTGAACGCGGGAAAGCTAAATATTTCATGGTAATCCCCAGTTCGTTGAGCTTGGCAACATCTTTGTGTAGTTTTCGGCAGTAAGGGCAGTCAACATCAGTAAAGACGTTAATAACGTATTTCTCATTATCAGCCTTGTAGATAACTTTTTCAGCATCTGTGGTGCTAGATAAAATTTCTTTAGCCAAACCAGATAGACGATGCTGGGTGAGATTTGTTCGAGTTTTTAAATCGATTATTTCTCCTTGTGCTAAATAGCGACCGTCTTCTGAGACGTAAATAACATCAAGTCTTGGTGTTTTAAGAACAACTTCATACAATCCTTGAAATGGCGTAGGGTTTACACTTTGCTCATTAATGCCAGAAAAGTAAGGAGTGAGTCCCTCGATGATATCGTTTTTATCAGCAAGAGCGCTGTTTGATAATAATAGAATTGTAATAAGGAATGATCTAATCATGATAAATAATTCTGTTTAAAAATGAATAAATTTTACCTATTTAGGTACAATTGCGCCATTGTATTTAATTCGAAAAGATATGGAATTTTCTTTAATTAATCAAAGTATTCAAAATTTTGATGGCGATAGTATTGTCATGTTTGCAAATATAGATGCAAATATTGAAGATCCGGCTGTTCAGGCGCTACTTGAGCTTAATCAATTTGAAGCTAAGGCAGGCAAGGTTTTGTCATTGAGTTTAGTTGATGGATTTAAAGCTAAACATGTCATTGTGGCTGGACTTGGACAGGCGATAACGACCGATAAGAATTATGTAAAAGCACTGCTTGGTGTGAATACTGTCTTAACAAATATTAAAGTGAAGAATGTCATGATTCAAAAAGTTGATGTTGATCAACATGATGAGCACTGGGTGCAAAGAACAACTGCCAGAATTATGCAAAATGCCATTTATCAGATACAAAAAGTAGGATCTGATGAGAATGATAAAAATTCAATTGAAAATATCGCAATTCAATCTAGTGACGATAATGCACATGAGCTCTACCAAGGTCAAGCCATTGCAAACGGCATGTCGCTTACGCGTCATTTAGGTGATTTACCATCAAATGTATGTACACCTGCTTATTTGGCCGATACCGCACAAAACTTAGCTAAAACGTTTGATTTAGAGTGTGAAATTTTAGAAGAGTCAGATATGTCTAAATTAGGCATGGGTTCGTTGCTTTCAGTTTCTAAAGGGTCGATTGAAGCGCCAAAATTGATCAGCTTAAGTTATAAAGGTAATGGCAATGCTAAGCCGATTGTATTGGTTGGTAAGGGGGTAACATTTGATAGTGGTGGTATTTCCCTTAAGCCAGGTGCCGGTATGGATGAGATGAAGTATGACATGTGTGGCGCGGCTTCTGTATTAGGCACAATGCGTGCGGTAGCTGAGATGAAACTCAAGGTAAATCTTACTGTTGTGGTGCCAGCCGTTGAGAATATGCCAGCACATAACGCTTCAAAACCAGGTGATGTTGTAACAAGCATGTCTGGCCAAACGATTGAAATCCTAAATACTGACGCAGAGGGGCGTTTAATCTTGTGTGATGCATTAACTTATATTGAAAAATTTAACCCTGAAGTAGTGATTGATACAGCAACTTTAACGGGTGCAGTAATAGTCGCATTAGGAAAACACCATTCAGGTGTAATGGCAAATGATCAAGATCTTGCAAATGATTTAATCAGTGCAGGTAAAACTGCACTTGATACTGCATGGCAGCTACCTTTGGATGAAGAGTATGATGAGCTACTTAAATCAAATTTTGCCGATATGGGTAATATTGGTGGGCGTGAAGCTGGCACAGTTACCGCTGCTTGCTTCTTAGCAAGATATACTAAAGATTACCGCTGGGCTCATTTAGATATTGCCGGTACTGCTTGGATTAGTGGCTCTAAAAAAGGTGCGACAGGTCGACCAGTGCCATTATTAACTGAGTATATATTGAGCCAAATTTAAGGAATAGTTTATGTCAAGTTTTACAAATGTAGAAGTTATTAAAAAAGCAAATATTTATTTTGATGGTAAGGTGACTTCGCGTACGATTATCTTTCCAGATGGCAGTAAAAAGACATTAGGCATTATGATGCCAGGTGATTACGAATTTGGAACAGATGATAATGAACTAATGGAAATTCAAGCAGGTGAGATGGACGTTTTACTACCTGGTAAGAGCGAGTGGCAGACCTTTATCAAAGGTACGTCATTTGAAGTGCCAAAAGACTCTAGTTTTAAGTTGCAAGTTAAAGAGGTAACGGATTATTGTTGTTCTTATTTTTGAGCTTCTCTATCTAGCCAAACACCTAGCCCTTGGGCGCAGATTTCTAAATCTCCTTTAAACAACTTTACTTGTTGACGTTCGTCAAGATCCACACCATGTTTACTGGCTATTTTTAATAAGTAATCGAGTAGTGATTCTTTAATGGCTTTATGGCGATTCGGCCGGCCTTCTAATTTTTTAGCAATTTCAACAAAGCCGTCGATATGCTTTATTAGAATATCAGCAGAATTGGCAGTAAACTCTATACGGTTAAAATGCGTTAAATAAGCATATTTTGGTTGTAGCTGCATTAGCTTACTAATGGTATTTTTCCAGGCACTAGGGTCAAACTGTACTGGTGTGGTAGGTGGAAATATTAACTCTCCCTGCTCAGTATCAAACTCTCTATAGCTTACACCTAGCGTATCGCCACTAAAGACGCTACGTGATTTTTCATCCCAAATACATACGTGATGGCGTGCATGCCCAGGTGTATCAATAAATTTTAATTTTCTATCGCCGAGTACAATTTCATCATTATCCTTAGCAATGATTATTTTTTCATTAGGAATTGGTATTAAATCACCTAGGAATTGTTTAAAAAATAACTCGCCATAGACATCAATAACACCTTGACGTAGTTTTGATGGGTCAATTAAATGTTGAGCGCCACGCTCATGTACATAGACTTTAGCACTAGGCAGGTGCTTTATTAACTCGCCAACACCACCTGCATGGTCAAGGTGAATATGGGTAAGTAATATATAGTCTACATTTTCACGTTTAATATTTTTAGCATCAAGCGTGGCCAGTAGTGTTGGCACAGATAGATGACAGCCTGTATCAACAAATGCAGCTCTGCCTTTGTCTTCAATCAGGTAGGCAGCAACAAAATCTTTGCGCATGTGCTCGGTATCAATGCAAGTAATGCCAAAGTCAAGTTGATGGTAGATAGGATTCATAACCTCATTTTAGACAATAAAAAAACCGCCCAAAAGAGCGGTTTTTAATAATTAAATTAATTGTTTAGAAGTCGCCTTCTGCACCGCCATTTTGAATAGCAGTAATCACACGCTGAACTTCTAGCGCTTTTTCAAGTAGGTAATCAGGCAATGGTGCACCACCATAAATCATTGCGTTCATGTCTAGTGTGTATAACCATCTTTGACCCTCTTTGTCTTCAATTAGTGCTAATCGACAAGGTAAGTAAGCTGAGAATGCATCTGAATGTTCAACCATGGTCATTGCTGTACGTGGCGCACAGTATTGGTAAATTTTAAGGAATCTTTGTTTTTTACCAGTTTGTAATTCAACCATTTCTGATAATGGCAGCATGCCGACTGAACGAATACCTTCAGCTGTTGCAATACTTTCCATTGCTTCTTCAACGTCACCGTTTGATACATCATCAGCAACTTTAACACGTACAATAGATGCCATAGTGATATCACCTGTCTCTAGTAGTGTGTTGGTCATTGGCATGTAAACCTTTTCCATTGACTGCGGGTGAAGCTTTGGTGAAATCATTTCACTGATAACTTTCCCTGTTACACCATCGTATTTAACTTGTAGTGATACGCCGTAATAAACTGCAATTGCACCGATGACAATTAGCACCCATTTAACTAAACTAATAACCTTGCCCATTTTCTTCTACTCCTCTTTTAGATTAAAAAATAACATTAAGAACTTCGAATTTTATCACTCATTTTTCTTAATGTGGGTAAATTTACGCTATAAGAGGTAAAGTTGGCCATATATGCGCTAAATTTATAGGTGAGAAGTTTACAATTTTTCTATAAAGATTGCATAATATTGAGTTATGAAACATATCGTATTAATCAATGGGAAAAAACAATCAAAGCTAAGTGTTTTTGATCGATCTGTGCAGTTTGGCGACGGTTTGTTTGAAACATGTGTAGTTAAAGATAGAAAAATATTATTTTGGTCTGAGCACTTTTCTAGACTAGAAAGAGGCCGTAAAAAATTAAAAATAAACGAGGTTGGATCTGGCCAATGGTTAAAAGATATTGCTAAAGCAATATCAATTTCTAAATTAGATAATGCAGTTGTAAAAATCATTCTCTCTCGTGGGGAAAGTTTAAGAGGTTATGGATTTGATGAAAAAATAACCCCTACTCGGATTGTTATCATCTCTAGTCTGCCTGAAAAAGTGCCAGATGAATATGCATTAACACTATGTAAAAGTGGCTATGCAACGAATCAAATCCTTTCAGGTATTAAACATTGTAATCGACTTGAACAGGTACTGGCCAGGTCTGATATGAGTGCAGATGAATGCATTATGCTAGATGAAAATGGTCATGTTATCTCCACTACTCAGGCAAATATCTTTGCTATTAAATCTAACGTAATATTGACACCGGCACTCGATGAATGTGGTATTGAAGGCACTCGACGTGAGGTTATTTTAAAAATTGCTCGTGAACTAGGAATGCAGGTTGATGTGTGTTCGTTGTCTGTTTCTGAATTGCTTGAATCTGATGAGGTGTTTATTGCTAATAGTGTTATTGGCATCAAATCAGTTAGCAAGATTAATCAGCAACAATTTGATCAACATGTAACGACTGAGAAAGTTAAACACGCTCTTTTTTCTTTGCAAAATCTCAATAGTTCTTCAAAAGCGCTCAAGTCTAGTAAGCGACGCATTTTAGGATGGGTTGTTGCAATCAGTACAATTTTAATCTTTAGTGCTTATTATTGGTTCAAGGATGTTCAGGTAGAAAAACCTACAATTTATCAACTCTCTTCAGGGGCTAATATTCACAGCATTGCCGCCGAACTAGAGAAATTAAATTATATTAATTCTAGTCAGTATCTTATTTTTTTAGCAAAATTTTTAAAATTAGATAATCAGTTAAAACAGGGTTATTATGAGTTAGTCCCCAATATGGGCATTGCTGCTTTGTTGCATAATTTTTCTTCTTCTAAGGTGGCAACTATAAAAATTACTTTGGTAGAAGGAAAAACAATTAAAGATTATTATCAGCAATTAATTAACCATTCAGCACTTAAATATCAAGATGGTTTTGATCAAACCATGAAATCAATTGGCATTAAAAAACCTTATGAAGGAAAATTTTGGCCAGATACTTATCAGGTAAATTATGGTGATAGTGTGCTGAGTGTTTTACAAAGGGCTAATAAAATAATGCAAGAAAAATTAAATAATGCATGGCAGGCTCGACACAAAAATCTAGCTTTAAATAATGCCAACGAAGCATTAATTTTGGCTTCGTTGATTGAAAGAGAGACTGCACATCATGCAGAAAAAGCACAAATAGCAGGCGTATTTATCAATCGATTGCAAAAAGGTATGCGTCTGCAAACCGATCCAAGTGTGATTTATGCTTTGGGAGAGCAATATCACGGAAAACTAAGCAAAAAAGATTTGCGTATTAATAGCCCGTATAACACGTATCGAAATAAAGGCTTGCCACCTGGTGCAATTGGCTCGGTAGGGTACGAGTCGTTAAATGCAGCAACACAGCCACTCCAAACAGAAGCGCTCTATTTTGTTTCGAAAAAAGATGGTACACACGCCTTTGCAAAAACCTATCAGCAACATAGACGCAACATCAAAAAATATTTAAATTAAAATACTGATTATGCAAAAGGGAAAATTTATCACCATTGATGGTGTGGAAGGCGCAGGTAAAAGTACACAAATTAATTTTATTTGTGATTATCTGAAGGATAAAGGCATTAATGTGGTGCTGACTCGTGAGCCTGGAGGTACTGAATTAGGCGAAGATATTCGTGCATTATTGTTAAATCCAGAAACCAAATCAATGCATTCAGATACAGAGTTATTATTAATGTTCGCTGCAAGAAATGAACATATTAATGCAAAAATTCTACCCATACTAGAAAAAGGAGATTGGGTTTTGAGCGATCGATTTACCGATGCCTCTTATGCTTATCAGGGGGGCGGAAGAGGTTTGAACGTTGACCGAATTGCCAAATTGGAAGAGTGGGTATTGCAAGATTTTTCCCCAGATATGACGCTACTATTAGATGTTCCAGTTGAGTTGGGAATGTCACGTGTTGAATCACGAGGTGAGAAAGACCGTATTGAACTTGAAGATATAGATTTTTTTAATAGAGTAAGGCAAGCTTATATTACTAGATCTAAAAAATTTCCAGATAGAATAAAATTAATTGATTCATCAAAAACAGTAAAACATACTACACAACAAATTAAAACTATTTTAGATATGTTATGATTCTGCCTTGGCATCAAAAACCTTTCGCAAAACTCAAACAGATGATTGATCAAAATCATCTGCCTCATGCTTTGCTTATTACAGGCAGTGAGCAAATAGGCAAGTTCGAACTGATGCAGCAATTAGTAAAGACTTTACTATGTCAAGACCAAGCCTGTAATCAGTGTGATTTATGTCGTGCTATTGCTAAGGACAACCCGAAGGAGTCACTAGAAATATCAACATTGATTCGCCGGTCGCACTATCCGAATATGGTGTATTGTCGAGCTGAGGTGAATGACAAAGGCATAGAGTCGAAAAATATACTCATTGATCAGATTCGTGCTTTTTGTGATGCGCTTAATAAAACTGCTGACGAGTTACAAATTGGTGTGCTATTTTATGCCGATCAAATGACTATTAGTGCTGCAAACGGTTTATTAAAAACCTTGGAAGAGCCTAGAGAAAACACACTAATTATTTTGTTGGCACATAATCCAAAAAATCTACCAGCGACAATACTATCTCGTTGTCAAAGCATACATATACCACCTGCTTACGATCAAGAAACAGAGACTTGGCTTGCTGAGCGTATTAGTGATACACAAAATACAGATTTTGAGGTGGAGCAGTTATTAGAGCATACGCACGGTGTTCCATTTAAGGTGC
Source organism: uncultured Candidatus Thioglobus sp. (assembly GCA_964577715.1). GTDB lineage: Bacteria > Pseudomonadota > Gammaproteobacteria > PS1 > Pseudothioglobaceae > SUP05. The sequence continues at coordinate 24,401 of CAZOAA010000013.1, forward strand.
TTTCAGAACTTTCCGGAGATGGTTTTATTCATCATCAGCATTGGCAAAATCAACTGTTAGATATTGCTATTCACCCTTTAATGATTAATCAATTGCAGGATTTTGATGGTAATGAAGTTGAGGTATTAAATAGTTTGCAAAATTTGGTTATTGAGGGCATTAGATTAAAAACTCTTAAACACAATGGGGGCTCAATAGAGCTTAACAAGGTAGTGGAGCAGACCAGTACTGACTTTTTATTTAAATTATTAGATGATATTTATCGTGCAATTAGTTTGTCTAAAACCTCAGTTAATATCAAGCTATTGTTGGATAATATACTCATTGTGTGGTCGCATATTACTCACTTAAAGCGCTATCCACAAATTACTGCAATTTAATATCATCAAAAATTTTATAACTTAATTACAGAATTCTTAATATGAGCAAATCAGACAATTTATTTGAACAGGCAAAAGCCGTTATTCCTGGCGGTGTAAATTCCCCTGTTAGAGCCTTTAATGGTGTGGGCGGTAACCCTATCTTTTTTACTAAAGGCGAAGGTGCTTATTTATATGATGCTGATGATAAAAAATACATTGATTATGTTGCTTCATGGGGGCCAATGATTTTAGGTCATGCTAATACACAAGTTGTTAATGCCGTTAAAAATACATTGGAAAAAGGTTTAGGCTTTGGTGCGCCAACTGAAATTGAAACCACTTTAGCTAAAAAAGTTTGTGAGCTAGTGCCGTCAATTGAATTAGTGCGTATGGTTAGCTCTGGCACAGAGGCTACCATGAGTGCAATTCGTTTAGCTCGTGGTTATACTGGTAGAGACAAAATTATTAAATTTGAGGGCTGTTATCACGGCCATTCAGATTCACTGTTGGTTAAAGCAGGTTCGGGTGCATTAACACTAGGTGTGCCAACTTCTCCTGGTGTGCCTGAGTCTTTGGCTGAGCATACGCTCACATTAGAATACAATAATATTGATCAGGTGCGTGAAGTGCTAGATGAGGCTGGCAATGAAGTTGCTTGTATTATTGTTGAACCTGTTGCTGGCAATATGAATTGTATTCCACCAGTTGATGGTTTTTTACAGGGCTTACGTCAAGCTTGTGACAAACATGGTGTGGTACTTATTTTTGATGAGGTGATGACAGGTTTTCGAGTGGCACTTGGTGGTGCACAAGCTTATTATGATGTGAGGCCAGACTTAACCACTTTGGGCAAAGTGATTGGCGGCGGTTTACCTGTTGGTGCGTTTGGCGGTAAGCGCGAAATTATGGAATACATTGCTCCACTTGGGCCAGTGTATCAAGCCGGTACGCTTTCAGGTAATCCGATGTCAATGTCAGCAGGTTTGGCTATGTTGAATGCCTTAGCAGATGACGCAGACTTTTATCAAAATTTAGGCAAAAAAGTGCAAATGTTAACCGATGGTATTTTGGCTCAAGCCAAAGCTAATAACATTAGTATGACGGCTAATGTGGTAGGTGGAATGTTTGGCTTGTTCTTTACAGATTCAAATATGGTGACTAATTTCAATGAAACTTCTCAATGCGACGTAGAACGATTTAAGAAGTTTTATCATCTTATGTTGGAAGAGGGTGTTTATATGGCACCTTCTGCTTATGAAGCTGGTTTTGTATCCTCAGCGCATAGTGACGATGATATACAAAACACCATTGATGCAGCAGGACGTGTTTTTGCTAAACTATGAAGATTAATGTTGTTGAATCAGAGCTAAACAAAGCGCAGATTGCACTCGAGAAATTTAACAACAATATTACTGTTTTTGGCTCTGCTAGAATCACCCAAGATGATCCTTTAGCTAAGGCTGCTTATCAATTAGGAAAATCCTTATCTGATGGTGGCTTCAATGTTTTAACAGGCGCAGGCCCCGGTATTATGCAAGCTGTTAATCAAGGTGCTTTTGAAGGGAGGTCTAAAAGTATTGGCCTTAACATTAAGCTACCAAAAGAGCAAAAGCCAAACCCGTACTTGGATGAGTGTTTAGTGTTTGAGCATTTTTTTACTCGAAAAGTGATGTTGATTAAACACGCTGATGCGTGTGTATTTTTCCCTGGCGGATTTGGTACTGCTGATGAGTTGATGGAAATATTAACGTTAGTACAAACAAGAAAAGGCAAACAGATTAAAATTTTGTTATTTGATTCAACATTTTGGACGCCTTTGTTAACTTGGTTTAGTGTTTTAGAAAAAAGGCAGTATATTAACTCAAAAGATTTGTCATCATTTAAAACGGTTGATAGTATTGAGCAGATATTTGAGGCACTTGAGGCGTAATATGGCATTGGCAATTTTCGATTTAGACAAAACACTTATTGGCGGAGACAGTGATTTTCTCTGGGGTGAGTTTATGAGCGAAATTGGCGCAGTGGACAGTGACACTTATCAGGTCAAAAACCAATATTTTTTTGATCAATACGATCTAGGGCAATTAGATATTAACGAGTATTTAGAGTTTTGCCTTGAGCCCTTGTCTCAAAATTCTATCAATACACTTAATGATTGGCATAAAGAATTTATGCAATCAAAGATTAATCCAATTTTATTGCCCAAAGCACAAGCTGTGGTTGATAAACACAGAAAAAAAGGCGATACCTTGCTGGTAATTACTGCTACTAATCGTTTTGTTACAGCGCCGATTGTAGCAAAATATGGGATAGAAAATTTATTAGCGACAGAGCCTGAAATAGTCGATGGTCGGTACACAGGTCGAGTAAAAGGTGAGCCTTGCTTTCAAAAAGGAAAAATTACTCATCTTAATCAATGGCTTGCTAAGACTGGTGAGAATTTAAAGGGCTCTTATTTTTATTCAGATTCTCATAATGACTTACCAATGTTGGAGTTGGCAGATAACCCAATTGTGGTTCATGGCGATGATATATTGCAGAAAATAGCCAAAGAACGAGACTGGCCAAGTCTAGACTGGCACTAAAATTTACTCAATAAAAAACCTCCGAAAGGAGGTTTTTTATTGAGTAACTCTAATAGAATAGATTTACATATATAAGTGATGATTACCTGTTGCCGCTTCATCAAAATAAGACGCCGCACCTGCAAACTCAACACCATCAATAAAGTCATCTTTACTATAGCCAAATAATTCAACTGTCATTTCACATGCAATGAATTTAACATCAAATTCTTGACACATGTCACGAAGGTCTTCTAACTTAGCAACACCGTGCTTGGCCATGGTCTTTCTCATTAAGAAAGTAACCAATGTATCTGCACCTGGAATATTCCAAAGAATGTTAGGGATTTTAGGACCAAAGTCAATATTTTGTAGCCACTTAGGGCCAAAAGGCATTTTCATTGGCATTGATGGGTTGCCAATTGGTGTGACTTTTAGTTTTGAAGTGTCTTTTAATAAAAGGTTTAAGCCGTAAAAGGTAAAGAAGATAGTTACTTCTTTATCCATTGCAACACCAGTAGAAGCAATAATGAAGGGAGGAAAGGCCCAATCAAAAGTGCCTTTAGTGGCGATGATCGTCATTTTGTTATTGTCGGACATATTCTCCTCCAGATTTTGTTATTGGTTTATTAAACCTTTTCAATAGTAAAAACGTATTTGCCACCGTCTTCAACAGTAGAAAGTAGTTTATTGCCTGTTTGGTTGCAAAAAGCTTCAATGTCTTTTACTGAACCTGCGTCAGTTGAAATTACGTCTAAGATTTTTCCAGCATCCATTTTTGAAAGCGCTTTCTTGGTTTTTAAAATTGGTAATGGGCAGTTTAAGCCTGATGCGTCTAAAGTTTCGTCAGCCATGATATGGACTCCTTGTGGGGTTGTAATAAAAAAACATATTAGAAAAAACTAATAAGTTTGCATATTTTAATCGTTTAGCACTTCTGAGTCAAATATAATGAGCTAATGATAAGAGTTTTTGGTTTATTATTTCTAATTCCTTTATGGGTATTTGCGCTAGGCATTCCTGAGGCGGAGCTGTCTGAATCTCTCAGTGAAAAGAAAAAGGGTAATGAATTTTTACAGCTACTTTGGGACAGTGGTACAGTTGTAGAAGATATTGAAATTCAGACCTATATTAAGCGTCTGGGGCATGAGTTAGCTACTTATAGTGAAAACCCTGATAAGCATTTTGGATTTTTAATACTAGATGATAGTAGTATTAATGCCTTTGCAGGACCATACGGGTATATCGGTGTACATACAGGTATGCTGCTTAGTTCTGACAACGAAGCTGAGTTGGCCGGCGTATTGTCACATGAAATATCACACGTGACTCAAAATCACCTTAATCGTTTTAGTGAAAAAACTGATAAGCAAACCTATTTAATGGTGGCTGGCATGTTGGCTGCCGCACTAGTTGATGACTCCAATGCTTCTCAGGCGATTGCCGCTTCAACAGTAGCAGGCACTGCACAACAAAGTATTAACTTTACTAGAGAGCATGAGTGGGAAGCTGATCGAATAGGTACAAACATGTTGTCAAAGTCTGGTTTTGATCCTCAGGGCATGGCACATTTTTTTGAAAAATTAAAAGATAACTCTAGTGCTGAAGAGTTTTTACGATCACATCCGCTTAGTATTAATCGAATTTCTGATAGTTTGCAGCGTTCTGCTAGAGTATCAGGGAATTATAGAAAAAACTCCTTTGAGTATTTAACAGCTAAAGCCAGGTTGTATTATCATAAACATGCGCGTATTAAGTTAGAAGACGATCTTGCATTAACGCATTATATGCAGGCTTATCACGCCTTTGAAAAGCAGGAATACCAAAGTGCACAGCGCCATATTAATAAATTATTAGCCATCGACAATACTAAGCCAAGTTATATCCTTGCAGGCAGAATCGCTTCTAAATTAGGCAATATTAAAACTGCACAGGAGTATTTTAATCAAAATAGCATTAATCAAGATGACGAGGCGAGCATTTATTACTCAGCCCAGTCTTATCTTGAAAATAAGCAAGAAAAATTAGGTATTGCTATTTTGAAGCCATTTTTAAGAACAAATACTGCCACGGCTCAGTCGCATAAATTATTAGCAATGCTTTATGTGGAAAAAGGAGAGCTTGACCGTTCTCATATTCATAGTGCTAAAGCATTAATCGCTCAAGGAAAGTTTAGTAAGGCGATTGCTCACTATAAGCGCGCAAGATCCACTACAAGCAATCAGGATTTATACGATGTTCTAACAGCTAAGATCGATCAATTACAACAGACTATTGATTTGCACAATAGTTTAGAATAAGCCAGTTTTAAGAGCCAACTACCCTAACACCATTTGGTGTTCCAAGTAGTAATACATTTGCACCACGGTTAGCAAACAAGCCATTAGTAACAACGCCGACAATGCTATCTAGTTCTGTTTCTATGGCTTTCGGATCAGTAATCTTTAAACCTTCAACATCAAGAATTAAGTTGCCATTATCAGTTACGAAGTTTTCACGAACGAACGGCGTGCCACCAATTCTACGGGTGATTTGATGCTTAACATAGTTAGCGGCCATCGGAATTACCTCAACGGGTAGTGGGAAATCACCCATCACTTTAACCAATTTTGATTCATCGGCAATGCATACAAATTTATCCGCCACAGCAGCAACAATTTTTTCACGAGTTAGTGCACCGCCTCCGCCTTTAATTAAGTTTAGTTCGTCATCAGATTCATCGGCACCATCGATGTAAACAGATATTGCCTCAACTTCATTAAGATCAAATACTTTAATGCCGTGGCCCTCTAAACGCTCGGCAGTTGCAACAGAGCTAGCAACTGTACCCTTAATATCGTCTTTCATGGTAGCTAATGCATCGATGAAAAAATTAGCTGTAGAGCCAGTACCTATGCCTATAATAGTGTCTTTTACAACAAATTTAAGTGCTTCTTGTGCAACTGCAAATTTCATTTCGTCTTGAGTCATAATACGCTCCAAATTTTTTAAATATCCTGCTGATTATACACTGCAACCTATTATGAAAAAAATCATCCTCGCAAGTAACAACAAGGGAAAAATAAGAGAATTTAACGCAATGTTAAATGGTGTTTTTGAAGTAATATCGATGAGCGATAGAAACGTTGAGGAAGTGCCAGAAACAGGGCTTACTTTTGTAGAAAATGCACTAATCAAAGCTAGAAATGCAAGCGCACAATCGGGCTTGCCAGCATTGGCAGATGATTCTGGTATTGTAGTGGATGCACTAAATGGTGAGCCTGGTATTTATTCAGCGCGTTACGCGGGTAGCCATGGCGATGACGAGGCCAATACTCAAAAATTATTAGATGAAATGAAACTTATTCCTGATGGTAAGCGCACCGGTAGATTTTGGTGTGCAATTGTATTTGTTGAGCATGCTAATGATCCAACGCCCATTATTATTCAAAAAGGTTGGAATGGTGAGATTCTGCGTGAAAAAGTTGGTGAAAATGGTTTTGGCTATGATCCAATTTTTTATGTGCCAACACATGGTTGTGCATCAGCCGAATTAGCACCAGAGATTAAGAATACCATCTCGCATCGAGGTCAAGCACTTGATGCACTACTTGAAGAATTAAAAGTTAAATAGTTGCTAGAATTACCGCCTTTATCACTTTATATTCATTATCCATGGTGCGTTAAAAAATGCCCGTATTGTGATTTTAATTCACATGAAAAATCCAATAGTGAAGGATATATTAAAACCTTACTTAAGGATTTAGATCAGGAATTAGAGTATGTGCAAAATCGAGAGATAATTTCAATTTTTATTGGCGGTGGAACACCAAGCCTAATGAGCGTAGATGAGTTAAGTGAATTATTTTCTGGACTAGAATCAAGACTGACATTCGGTAAAAATATTGAAATTACCCTAGAAACTAACCCTGGTACTTTTGAGATTGAGAAGTTTAAAGCATTTAAAGACATTGGCATCAATCGGTTATCAATTGGCGTGCAATCTTTTAAGGATCGTTATCTAAAATCTTTAGGGCGTATTCATAATGCAAAAGAGGCAAGCAAGGCTTGCACCTACGCAAGCCAAATATTTGATAATTTTAATATTGATCTAATGTATGGTTTGGAGAGGCAAAGTATTGATGATTGTTTGGCAGATCTTAGCCAAGCGATTGAGCTAAACCCACAACATATTTCTTTTTACCAACTAACCATTGAACCCAATACTTTATTTGCTAAGTTTCCACCCACATCACCTGAAGATGATGATATTTGGCGTATGGGAAAACAAGGCATTCAGTTGCTAGAACAACAAGGGTTTGGGCGTTATGAGGTGTCAGCTTTTGGAAGAATTCCGTCCAAGCATAATTTAAACTATTGGCAGTTTGGCGACTACATTGGTATTGGTGCTGGTGCTCACGGCAAGATAACTGATGTAAAGAATAATAAAATTTTTAGAACAGTAAAATCAAAATCACCCGCAGATTATATGAGTCATTACAAAAGAAACACATATGTTATTGATAATGTATCGTTTGAGTTTATGCTGAATGCTTTAAGGTTAAAAAATGGTTTTAATATTGAATTGTTTGAATCTAGAACAACACAAAATATTTATTCAATCAATAGAAAATTAAACAAAGCAAAGTCATTGAAAATGATCAATATTAATAATAATCATATTAAGCCTAGTGAGCATGGCTTTGATTTCTTGAATGATTTACAGGAGATTTTTTTATGATAAAATTTAAATTTATGAAAATCATATTATCTTTATTGTTAGTCGCATTCGTATCTTTAGCAAATGCTGAATCAACAAATACAACGGGTGTTGATTTTCAGTGTAATTATTCACAAAGTGCAAATATGCCAATGACAATGGATTCTATGTCTGCTCACGTTCATGTCGATTGCCCTCAATGCTTGGTAATTAGCGCTGCCGATAAATTTACAAAAGTTATTTTTCTCAAAATAACATTCTTGCCATCAACGAATGATACTCCTTATGCGTCGTTTGTATCGAAAGTAACCACACCCCCTCCTACTGTTTAATTATTAATTAGATGTTATTATCCAGATTTTGGTAAAAATCTTTGGATTATTTCGCTACTACTAATAAAGAAGTAGTTGTTAATAAATTACAATATAGGAAAAATATGAAACAAATATATACAGCAATAATTTTGTTTAGCGTGGTAAGCTTGTCTTTTGCAGGCGTAGGTGGCGGTAAGCATGGCCATGGCAATACTCATTGGGATGCACCATCACATGCTAAAGAACAGGTTAACCCTATTGCATATACTCAGAAATCTTATCGACAAGGTGAAGATATTTTTAGTAAGAATTGCATTAGTTGTCATGGCATAAAAGGCCGTGGAGATGGCCCTTTAGCTTCAACAATGAACCCAAAACCAACCAACCTTATGGCAATGTCAGGCAAACATAAGGATGGAGATTTTGCCTGGAAAATATCTACTGGAAAAGGTGCTATGCCTGCCTGGAAAGGTGTTTTAAAAAGAAGTGAAATATGGCATTTGGTAAATTACATTCAGGCCTTGTCTTCAAGCGTTAAAGTAGTACAGAAGAAAGCCGAACATAAGCATGCTCAAACGCATGATCATTAGCAATTAATATATTATTTAAATAAGGAAAAAATATGAAAACATTAATAATTTTATCAAGTGCGTTATTTCTATCTGGTTGTTTTGACAGTGGTGATGCGAATGCACAAACAGGCAATAGTGTTGCCTTAGGTCAAAAAACTTTTGAAAAAAATTGTGTCACTTGTCATGGTGTTGGCGCTCAAGGCCTGGCTAAGGATTGGAAGCAAAAATTACCTAATGGAAAATATCCAGCACCACCTCTGAATGGCACAGCACACGCTTGGCATCATTCACCAAAAGCATTGTTAACCACGATTAATAATGGTGGTATTGCATTAGGCGGTTGGATGCCGAGTTTTAAAGATCAATTAAATGAAGATGAGAAACAGGGGGTGCTTGATTATCTTCATAGTTTATGGCCAGAAACAATCCAACAAAAATACGATTCTAGATTTAAGTAATGCTCAGTAGAAGGCAGTTTGTACAATCGCTTTTGGCTTTTGCCATATTGCCAAAGCAATTGTTACAGGCTAAGGGTTTTTTATCGCCTAATTCTTTTAGAGTTCCGCCCTTAGAGTTGGGCAGTCGTTCTGGTAAGGATGTGTATTTTGATTTAGATATTCGTTCAGGCAAGAGTGTAATTTTGCCAAATCGACCAACCTCGACGCTTGGTATTAATCAATCTTTTCTCGGTATTACATTGCGTGCCAACAAGGGCGATCGTGTTCATATTAAGGTTAAAAATAGCATTCATCGAACCACGACCTTGCATTGGCATGGTGCTAAATTGCCTGCTAAAGCGGATGGCGGTCCACATCAACCAATTAAGCCGAATAGCACCTGGTTGAGTGAGTTTGAAATTATTCAGCCGGCTGCCACACTGTGGTATCACTCTCATCAAATGCATGAAACCGGGTTTCAGGTGTATCACGGCTTATCAGGCATGTTTATTGTCGATGATGATGAGTCAAAGAAACTAGGCCTGCCTTCGGATTATGGTGTGGATGATTTTCCAGTGATTATTCAAGACAAAGACTTTAATCAAGATGGGTCTTTTCAGTACCTAGCTGATTTTCGAGAAAAACTTATGGGTAAGAGGGGCGAAACTATTCTAGTTAATGGTGTAATTCACCCAGTGTTGAAAGCAACAAAGTCTTTAATTCGATTACGACTTTTAAATGGTTCTAATGCTAGAATTTATCATTTGAATTTTGATGATGGCCGTATGTTTAATATCATTGCCAGCGATGGTGGATTATTAGAAAAACCAGAAATGGCACATTCGATCAAGCTAGCACCAGCTGAACGTGCAGAGATTCTGGTGGATGTTTCCGATGGCAGGATGCCAATACTACGCCATAAAATGCACATGAAAAAATCAGTCAATCGTATGAGTGGCATGATGATGATGCAACAAGCAGAAGGTAAAAAATTAGAGTTTGATATTTTTCAAATTGATGCTAGTAGCGTAAGTGCTTCAAGCAAAAAAATACCAAATAATTTAGCAAAGCATGATATGCCTTCTATTCATTCAGTTGCTAAGAAAAGAGTTTTTAAATTGCAGATGCAGATGGGTCCACAATTAGCATTTGGGGCTGTTATGGGCTCAAAAGATTTACTGCAAATTAATGGTAAATCTATGAAAATCGATCGTATTGATGAAGTGGTCAAGGCTGGGAGTGTAGAGCTATGGGAGATTGAAAATACCTCAATGATGGCGCATCCATTTCATATTCACAACGTTCAGTTTAAGATTGTTTCTCGCCCAAGTAAAATCAAAGGTCATGAACTTGGTTTTAAAGATGTGGTGTTAGTACGGCCGCATGAAACTGTACAGGTTTTAATTGAGTTTCCAAAATTCAGCGATTCGAAAACACCGTACATGTATCACTGTCATATCCTAGAACATGAAGATCGCGGCATGATGGGGCAATTTGTTGTGGTGTAGAATTTTATTATGAATAAGGTTTTATTGTTTGTAATAGTACTTGTGTTTGGAGCTTTTGTACTACTTTATGAAAGTGAATGGTTTGGTTTAGAAAAAATTAAGAGAAGCAACCTTCTGCCTGATTCAAATTACAAGCCCAGTATTGTTCAAGGGAAAAATAGTTATCAGTCAAATTGCATGGAATGCCATGGAGACAATTTATTAGGGAGTGCAAAAGGTCCTTCATTGCTTGATGACGTGTACAAGCCTTCTCATCATGCAGATTTATCATTTTATTATGCAGTGAAAAATGGAGTCAAACAACATCATTGGAGATTTGGCGATATGCCAATGATTACAAGGTTATCGCCAGAGAGGGTTAAAGACATTATTACCTACGTGCGTCAACAACAGAGATTATCAAATATTCAATAATAAATTAAAAGGAGAGCGTTCATGAGAAGAACGATATTAAGTTTTACAGTCGTATTTTTACTTTCATTAAACGGCCATGCGGTAATGACCGATACTGGCGTAAATGTACCATTTGGCCAAGGGCTAGGTATGAGCAAGTTTAAAGACAACTGTGCAAAATGCCACGGTGATTGGGCAAAAGGCACTGATAGCGGACCACCACTTATTCATAATTTTTACAAACCATCTCATCATGGAGACGAAGCGTTTTATCGTGCTGCTTTAAATGGAACTAGAGCACATCACTGGAAGTTTGGAGATATGCCTCCTGTTGAAGGAATTAAACGCAAGGATATTACTAAAATTATTTCCTATATTCGTTGGCTGCAAAAAATCAATAAACTTTACTGATACATAAGCATAAACCAAAGCGGAGTAATTTGTAGTAATATAGATTACATAGAGATTGGAGGTGATTTATGGATAGTGATTTTTGGTCTTGCAAACACACTTGGCGCCGTAGCGCCATTAATACCAAATGGTGTTTGGTTGGTTGTGCAATTGGGGATTTTGGCACCATTGCTTATTTTCAATTCAGTACCGCTAGTGCCAGTACATTGGTGATTTTCCTTTGGGCAACACTCAATGGTATTATTACTAGCATTATGTTGGAAACTTATATGCTAATTAGACAGAAAATGAAATTTTCTCATGCATTTAAACTAGCAGTTGGCATGAGTTTAATTTCCATGGTCGCCATGGAAGTTGCCATGAACCTTACTGATTATCTTATTACCGGTGGTGCAGTGTTTGTTTGGTGGGTTGTGCCTATTGCATTGTTTTTTGGGTTTATCACCCCTTGGCCTTATAACTACTGGCGTCTGAAGAAGCTAGGGAAAGCTTGTCACTAAAACCTCATGTCTAACTGTAAAATAGTGATTTAATAAATTTATATATTAAACAACATGTCTGATAACACGCATAATATTGCTAATGTTTTAACCGAAGCATTACCTTATATTCAAAAATTTCAAGGCAAAACCATCGTTATTAAATACGGTGGTAATGCGATGGTGGATGAAAAGCTAAAATCTAGCTTCGCACGTGATATCGTGTTGATGAAATCCGTTGGTATGAACCCAATCGTAGTGCATGGTGGTGGTCCGCAAATCGGCAAGACACTGGAAAAGATAGGCAAAGAGAGTGAATTCGTTGGTGGTATGCGTGTGACTGATAGCGAGACCATGGACGTGGTAGAAATGGTGCTTGGTGGTTTGGTTAATAAAGAGATTGTTAATCTTATTCATCAACATGGCGGTCATTCGATTGGTTTAACGGGTAAAGATGGTAGCTTGATTTCTGCCAAAAAACTAACGCATGATATGCCACAAACATCAGAGATTATCGATCTGGGGCATGTGGGTGAAGTTGAAAACATTGATACCTCAGTGATTGATCTTTTATTAAAAGGTGATTTTATTCCTGTTATTGCACCAATCGGTGTAGGTAAAGATGGCTTCTCTTATAATATTAATGCCGACTTAGTCGCCGGCTCAATCGCCGAGGCACTGGGTGCTGAAAAATTAATTTTGTTAACCAATACATCCGGTCTTTTGGATGCGGACGATAATTTACTAACAGGTCTTGACGCTAAGAAAGTAGACCAACTGATTGATGATGGCACAATTCATGGCGGTATGTTGCCGAAAATTGGTTGCGCACTTTCAGCGGTTAAAAACGGAGTTAAATCAACACATATTATTGATGGTCGTGTATCGCATGCTGTGCTTTTAGAAGTCTTTACTGATAGTGGCGTAGGTACTTTAATCACTTGTAATGAGTAAAACGCATCGAGATAGTATTCAAGTTGTTGATTGTCAAATCTTAGCGCATTATCAATTTGAAGGCGACCAGTACATTCTAACGCTTGATTCATCTGATATTGCCAAGGCAACCAAGCCCGGGCAATTTGTGCATTTAACAGTATCCGATTCACTAGCAATGCGCAGGCCGATCTCTATTATGTCGGTTGATACTGATAACGGCACGTTTGATTTGCTTTATAAGGTTGTGGGCGAAGGCACTCGACAATTAGCCGAGCGTAAGGTTGGTGAAGTATTATCAGTAATTGGTCCGATTGGTAATGGTTTTGAGTTGACTGATAGAAAACAACCACTACTGATTGGCGGCGGTGTTGGCATGCCACCGATGATCGCCATTGCACAAAATATTAAAGATAGTGACTATGAGCCATTTACAATTTTGGGTTCAGAAGTGCCGTTTCCTTTTGATGAAAAGCCGGCTAACAATGCTAAAGATTATGCCGGTGCCACACACACCATGCCACAACTTGAAGATTGGGGTGTAGAGTGTCGTTTGGCCAGTTTGCAAAATTATGAAGGGATTTATCAAGGTTACGTGACTGATTTGGCACGCGTGTATTTAGACAGTTTGTCTGCAGATGACTTAGCGCAGGTTGAAGTATATTCTTGTGGGCCACACCCAATGCTTGAAGCAGTTGCCAAGCTGGCTAAAGAATACAACTTGCCATGCCAAGTATCACTTGAAGAATATATGGCGTGTGCAGTAGGCGGTTGTGCGGGTTGTGTGGTTGAAGTGCAAACGGATAATGGCCCAGCAATGAAACGCGTATGTGTGGATGGCCCTGTTTTTAACGCCAAAGATGTCTTTTGATTAAAGATAATCTAAAAAAAGTTCAAGAGCGCATTCACGCGCTTGATAAAAACCAGCAAGTAACACTGATTGCTGTTAGTAAAACCAAACCTGCTTCTGATCTTCAACAAGCGATTGACGCCGGGCAAAAACATTTTGGTGAAAACTACCTACAAGAAGCCTTAGAAAAAATTGAGGCATTAAGAAGTCAAGATTTAATCTGGCATTTTATTGGCCCAATTCAGTCTAACAAAACCAAATCAATTGCCCAGAATTTTGACTGGGTGCATAGCGTAGATAGATTAAAAATTGCTAAACGCCTGAACGATCAGCGCCCAGAAGGTATGGATAAACTCAATGTGCTATTGCAAATTAATATTGACAATGAGCCTACTAAATCTGGTGTTTTAGAAGGTGAAATTAATGAAATTATTACTCATTTTGAAAATTTCCAAAATATTTCTCTAAGAGGTTTTATGTGCATTCCCAACCCTGATAATGCTGAGCAAAGTTTTGAAAAAATGGC
>CAZOAA010000014.1:0-38073 GCA_964577715.1 uncultured Candidatus Thioglobus sp.
ATATTTAAATAACTATCGGTTGATGGGTGCGGGCCAATACAAACAGCTTCATCCGCTAGACGCACATGTTTTAGGCATGCATCTGCAGTTGAATAAACTGCAACAGTTTTGATACCAAGCTCTTTGCAAGCACGCAAAATTCGCAGTGCAATCTCACCGCGGTTTGCGATTAAAACTTTTTGGATTTTATTCATTGGATCACAACCAGCGTTTGACCAAATTCAACTGCGTCGCCATCTTTACACAAAATCTCTGTTACTGTGCCTGATTGATCCGCTTCAATTTGGTTCATGATTTTCATTGCCTCAACAATGCAAATTGTATCGCCCTGATTAACATGCTGGCCAACTTTTACAAAGGCATCAGAGGTTGGTGATGCTGCACCATAAAAAGTACCTACCATTGGTGAGGTAATTGGATGTCCATCAACAGCTGTTGGTGTGTCATCAGTGGCAGTTTCTACCGGCGCTGCTACTGGTGCTGGTGCAACTGCAGCAGGTGCTGCCATTGCCACTGGCGCTGTAGCTACTGGTGCATCACCATAACGTGAGATGCGAACTGATTCTTCGCCCTCAACAATTTCAATTTCTGCCATGCCTGATTGCTCTAACAGTTCCATTAATTTTTTTACTTTACGAATATCCATTTTTACTCCCCTTGTTTTATGTTTTTTGAATGTGTGTAATTGCCGCACTTATTGCAAATTCATAGCCTTGTGCACCAAAGCCGGAAATCACCCCTTGTGCAATATCTGAAAAATATGATTTTGAACGAAACTCTTCACGCTTGTATACATTAGATAAATGGATTTCTATAAAAGGAATATCAACTGCTAATAGAGCATCACGCAGCGCTACTGATGTATGAGTAAATGCTGCAGGGTTGATAATAATATATTTAACATTGTCCTTATGGGCTTTGTGAATACGATCGATTAGACCAACCTCCGAATTGTCCTGATGGTGCTCTAGTGTCAGCCCTGCCTGTACAGCTAAATCATTTGTTTGATTAATAATGTCGTCCAGCGTTTGTGCGCCATAGTGATCGGGCTCACGCGTGCCGAGCATATTGAGATTAGGACCATTGAGTAGCAAGATGTCCGACATAGTTAACCAAAATTATCAAATAACTCTGATTTTACCACCACTATCACGAATATTAGTAGGCTTTATGCGTAATTTAACTACAGATATTGTTTATTGGGCTTTATTAAAGTGCTCTAAATATCCTTGCGCATTAATTTCGCCAACAATGCGCTGACCTCGAGACTCAATACCATTTTTGAAAAATAAAATAGCGGGCGGGCCAATAATATTAAAGCGAGCCATCAATGCCTTATCAATTGCATCATTGTCGGTTACATCTGCTTGCAGAGCAATGGCATTATCCATTGCTTTGACTACCTTAGCGTTTGAAAATACAAAGCGTTCAAGCTCTTTACAAGAAATACACCAATCGGCGTAGAAGTCGAGCATCACCATCTGATTGTTTGCCTTGGCCCTAAGTAATATTCGATCAAGATCTTCATTTGATTTAATTTTTTTAAACTTAACATGCGCTTGTTCTGTTTGAGTATCAACGCCGTAACCAGAGAGTGGCGCCAACATGTCGCCACCGCCACGAGCTACTAGACCCCAAAGCAAAACACCATACACTAGCACTAATAAACCAATACCTTTAAAAATTCGTTGCCACGGTGTTGGTGTATTGGTAAGCGAATTAAGTGCGCCCATGGCAATTGGTGAAAAGCTAAACAATGCTGCCCATAATGCCAGCGAAACAACTGGTGAAATAATACGATCAAGCAGCCAAATTGCTACTGCCAACATTAAAATACCAAATATGTATTTAACATTATCCATCCAGCCTCCAGCCTTAGGAAGCTTGCTTACACCAGCACCAATGGCAAGTAGTGGTGCGCCCATGCCCAGACTCATGACAAATAGTGATACTCCGCCGAGCAGTGCATCTCCTGTTTGGCCAATATAGATTAGTGCGCCAGCTAGTGGCGGCGCAACACACGGGCCAACAATTAGCGCAGATAAAAATCCCATAATAGCAACGCTAATTAAATGCCCGCCTTCTTGTTTGTTGCTAATATTAGCAATTTTTCCTTGCAAACTAGCAGGTAATTGAATTTCATAATAGCCAAACATTGAAAATGCTAGAGCAACAAAAACTAAACTAAAGAGCACTAATACCCAAGGTGTTTGGAATAGTACTTGTAAGTTTTCACCAAAGTAACCCGCTAATACGCCGGCGATTGAATAAGTGACGCTCATGGCGAGCACAAAAACAATCGACATAATCAGTGCTTTTTGTGTGGAAACTTCGCCTTTTTGTCCAACAATAATTCCAGATAAAATTGGAATCATCGGAAATACGCAAGGTGTTAAAGAGAGTAATAATCCAAAACCAAAAAAGCTAGCCAAAACCCATAAAATGTTATCTTGCTGTAGTAAGGCTGCAATTTTGTCAGTTTCGTTAAGATCGGCAGTCGCAGTAGTTTGAGGTAGAGTGTTTATTGCGCTAGGCGCTCTAGGGATGGGCGTGATGTTTGTTGTTTCGGTGCCTTGTATGGGCAGTATAATTTCCATACTTTTTTCTTGTGGCGGATAACAAATACCGCCTTCCCAGCAGCCTTGGTATTTGGCAATAAAAGTAATAGGCTGGGAGGTTATGTTTTTAAGAGGTACTTCAATACTTAGTGTGCCCTTGTGGACTTGAACCTCGCCAAACAGTGCATCGTCTTTTATCTTTCCTTTAGGAAAGGTAACATTGCCAATTTCAGCGCCTTTGGTATCAATAAAAAACTTATCATGATATAAGTAATATTCGGAGTGAATATTCCAGCTTGCTAATAATGTATTAGAATCAGTGGCAACAACAGAAAATCCAAAAGCCTCATCGGCAGGCAGTGGCTCATCAGAAACTAGATTAACCTTTTCAACAACCGACTGAGCTTTGGTTTTGGCTTTAGACAATATACCTATCGCACTGTCAACCAATGATGGTCCGTGAATATTGCTAATATCTAATGCCACTGACTTGGTAATTGGCGGATAGCATACACCTAAGTCAGCACAGCCTTGATAAGTAACACTGAGCATAATGGATTTAGCATCGCCTGTTAATACGGGCACAGCAACAACAGCATTATTTCGATAAACGCCAATTCTGCCAAAAAATTCATCATTTTTTATTTTGGCTGTGGGAAATTTAGCCGTTCCTAATTGCGTAGAATAATTTGAAGATATCTTGATTTTTTCTTTGTAAAGATAATAACCTTTAGCAATATCCCAGCTAAGTAAAATTTCATCATTGACAACTTTTGCCTTAAAGCTGAACGCTTCATCAGCAGGTAACAAGTCATTCTCTGCTTGTGCGAAAATAGAAAATAACAGTAAGAATAATGACAATAATAAGCGTTTCAAGGCTATCTCCCAAGTACTAGACGTTTTATTATAAGTCATAAGGGGACTTATGACAAATACTGTGTTTTAAGAAGGTATTTGAAAAATTTCTAAAATTTTTGATTTGCAAGATAAGCACAGCTTATTTTCAAGGTAAATTGGCATTATTTAAGCGCCAAATTAGAGTTTAGTGCCTATTACAGCGGTTTTTTGATCGTATTTATAAAATTTCCGATATTTCTGACTAGAATTTTGAGGCGCACAATAATTATTCTAGTGTTTAATTTGCTTTTTTAGATCTCGGTAAAAATTTTGATGAACATCAATTTTAATCAACTCTAAATCAACCCCTATAAATCGATAGGCCAATAAGTACTGTTGGGTTTTTACTTTGTATTTATAAACAAATATTTTAACTAAGTCGCCACTTTTCTCAGTGCCAATCTCTGGGTTTTTGATAATTGCATAAATAGCCTCATCAAGCTTAGTTTTATCATTTTTTGTTAATTTTTTAACCTTTTTTTCAAAGACTTTAGACTGAAAAACCTTCATTTATAATTAACCGAACTTGTACTCGGATTTTTCTCCAGAATTTAACTCCTCAATACCAACTAGTAGGTCTTTAATAAACTCATAAGTTAAATCTGGGTTATCTACAGCGCACTTGCCAATACGCGCCCAATGCTCTACTTGGCCAGTAACAGAGCGATGCTCTACTTTAGAATATTTTTTAGCATTATTAGCCAATTCGTCTGAAATTCTTACTGCCGTTGTCATAATTACACCTTTGCATTATTTTAATTAATATGAGTACATTATATTGCATAACGTTGCATATTGCAACATTTTTTAAAAATGTTATTTTTTGACTAGAGCTTCGAGACACTCAAATGGATCGGCGTTTAATGCTTCACAATACTGAATCCATTCAATCACATCGAGTCGTCTTTCGCCAAGCTCAATTCTTCCAATAATAGAGTGGTGTAGGCTTAACAGCTCACCCAGATCACGCATAGTTAAGCCAGAATTGACTCTTTGTTCTTTTAGCCAAGCGCAAAGAGCCTTTCCGTTTGAACTGTAAATTGCCTTTTTCATCTTGTCTCGATTATCGAGACGGTGTACAATGTCTCTAAATTAGCGACAAATAACTAGATGTGTTATGAGAGGAAAATGATAAACAGTAAGACAAGTAAGTTAATTCTATTATGTATTTTTATTTATGGTCTTAGTGGGCTAATACCTGTTTTTGGAGAATGCACGCCAATTTTGATTGAAAAACCTGGCGATAAATCAAGTTTATATAAAGAAGAGTATAGGAAGCGTAGTTACCAGTTAAACAGTGAAGAGACATATTCTGGAAAGTACAGTTGTATTTATAAGAAAACTAGCGAGCTTCAATTATCTGGTCAATATTTTGAAGGGCTAAAGTTTGGACCTTGGAGTGGATACCATGTAAATGGTGAAAAAAGTTTTGAAGGTAGTTATAAAAATGGTGATCCAGATGGTGTACATAAAACTTGGAATAGCGACACTAAAATTAGTACAATTAAAGAATATAAAGATGGTATTAAGCATGGTAAGTGGGCTTATTATTCCAGCGGTCAAAAGAAATCAGAGGGCATATACAAGAATGGGGTAAAGCATGGAAAATGGTATGAAGATCGCAATATAGGTGAGTATTCAGATGGGATAAAGCATGGGGAGTGGTATGAATCATCGTCAAAGCTCAAAGGAAAATATGTAAATGGAAAGAAGGAGGGCAAGTGGAATAGTGATAATAATTTCCACACTGTAGAGTATAAAAATGGATTGAAACATGGTAAAGAAGTTAGAATATCGCCAGGTTCAGGTTCAAAAATGGAGGCTATTTACAATAAAGGAGAGCTTGTCTCTGAAACTCATTCAGATGGTCTTTATGGAAAAAGAAGGGAGTTTAAAAATGGTATAAGGACAATATGGTCTCCAGGAGATATCAACCCAAAGACAATATGTGGTGCCAATAGAAAATGGAAAAAACATGGAAAGTGCACCTGGTATTACAATTACAAAAAAGGTCAGAAAAGAAAAGAATGTGAATTTAGGAATGGAAAGGTATTTCGCAAAAGTCAGTGTAAAGAATGGAAAAAATCTGCATATAAGTCGACAACAAAAGATTATTCTATTGTTGAACAAACTAAACAAAATTCTTCAAGTGGTACGTCAGACACCTTAATTTCTCAACCAAGGCCAACAGTAACAGATCAAACAGAAGAAGTACAGAATAAAAATGGACCTATGACAGAAAGTTGTATTTTTTTGGATGGAGTTTGGCAATGTGGCGATACTCAAAGTGAAAAACCTAAGCCGAATGAAAATATTTTAAATATTGATCCTGGTACCATTAAGAAAGAAGTGATTAATAACTTATTTAAATCATTTGGATTTTGAATAGAAGCCTTTGTTTATAAAAATATGAAAATTTTTATAAATCTACTTACCCTGATTTCGATAAGTACTTTAGTTTTTGGTCTCGAAAAAGATGATAAAGGATATATCTGCGTAGGAGGTATTCGAGGTGAGCATATAGCGAAATTAGAAGGCAACCCCCAATATTTGATTAATTCTACTATACCATTTTGTCGTGGTGGGAGAGCTGTTAAATATATATGCGAATTGGCCCTTCAGAATAGAGAAGGCGTTACATATCTACCAAATCATGAGAAGCCATATACCGGGGTCAGTACCTGTCTTTATAATCGTAGTGGTCAGTATGAAAGTGAAGGAAATTATGTTAATGGATTGAAGGATGGAAAATGGAGTTATTATCATGATGTTGTAAAATATGATGGTATGGGTGTAGTGGCTGAAATAGGCGAGTATAAAGATGGAAAAAAAGAAGGAAAATGGCTTGATTTTGATACAGTTGGCTACAGAGTAAGTGAAACCGAGTGGCACGATGGAAAAGAAAACGGAAAATATATTAAATACTCTGAATGGTTCAAAGATCAGAAAGAAGAAGAGATTGATTTTAAGGACGGAAAACTAGACGGCAAATACATTGTTTGGTATAAAAGCGGGAGAAAGAGCCTTGAATCAGATACTAAAGATGGTGTAGAGCACGGTATTCACACCGAGTGGTATGATAATGCTCAAAAAGCAATTGTTATAGAGTTTAAAAATGGAGTCGAAATTAAGAGGACTGAGTGGCATAAAAATGGTCAAAAAAAATAAATATTTAGTTTCTTAATGCGCCCCATCGACACTCCCAATGAAAAGGTAGTTAATTCTTATTTACTAAAATGGGATAAACTAGAAAAATATTCCGTGCAAGAAAAATCTTTAAACTTATTATTTAATAATCTATGTACAGATAATGTAAAAATTGAAAATGTTTTGCTTAAAGTTAGTGTATTGAATGATTTCTATAGTACTAATATTTTTGATACTTATGCAGTTT
Source organism: uncultured Candidatus Thioglobus sp. (assembly GCA_964577715.1). Classification (GTDB taxonomy): domain Bacteria; phylum Pseudomonadota; class Gammaproteobacteria; order PS1; family Pseudothioglobaceae; genus SUP05. The sequence goes on from CAZOAA010000014.1 coordinate 6,850, forward strand.
CTCAGCATATTTTGAGTTGTAATATTGATAAAGATATAGAAGAAAAAAATATTGATTTAGTCAATAAAATTGCATTAATCACTATTGGAGGTAAGACGCGTAATTTTTATTCATTTGCATCAAAATACTGCAGTCATCATCGACCAGATATATATCCAATTTATGATGCTTATGTTGAAAAAATGTTGATGTATTTTAAGAATGTAGATGGTTTTTCTATTTTTTATAAGTACGAACTTAAGAGCTATAAAAAATATTTAGATATAATTAACAAGTTTAGAGTGTTCTATAATTTGGAAAATTTTTCATTACGTAAAATAGATATCTATTTATGGTTATTAGGTAAAGAATTTTTTAAAAAATGAACAAGTTATATTGATTAATGAGAAGATTGCCTGTGTTTTTATAAAAACACAAATGATTCACTAGGTTCTTTTAAGGCAACTAATAGTTTTTCATCAAAACTCATGTGTTTGTAAATAGCTAAAATTACAATATCGTCCTTATTGATTTTGTAGATAACCTTGTATCCCAAAACAACAAAATCTCTAATGCTAGAGATGTTTAATGTGGTGTTGATTTTTCCAACATAGGGAAATTGAGACAGTATTTCTATCTTTTCTTTAATTTTGACTAGATATTCATTTGCAGCTTTATTGTTGTCTAGTACTATGAATTCTTTGATTTGAATCAGCTGATTATTGGCTGATTCTGAATAGGCTATTTTCACTATGCCAGTAGTTTTTTCCAAAGAGTATCGTGATCTATCGTTTTTCCTTGTTGCTCTTCAATTAACCCCTTTAGAATCATTTCTTTTTCCATGTCAAAGGTTGTATTGTCTAGCACTTCAATATCACGACCATCTTTTGATGCTTGATTAACAACACTCATAATTTGCTCCATGGTTTGATGGTCGGCTTTTAAGTGCAGTGTTTCCATAATATTAATTGGTGATTTTTTGGTTTATTATAACGCTATCACTACTGAACCACAACCACCATTGCTGGGCGTACTAAACGACCATTTAGAGTAAATCCAATTTGTACAACTTCTAAAACAGAGTTAGACTCTTTATCTGGCATTGGCACCATGGTGACCGCTTCGTGAAATTCAGGGTTGAAAGCCTCACCTTCTGGATTGAGCGCTTCAACGCCAAATTTTTCCATGGTAGAAAGAAACACTTTGTCGGTCATTTCTAAGCCTTCAATAATATGCTCGATGGTGGCTTTTTCTTCATTGGCAGTTTTAAGGCCCATGGTAAGAGAGTCTTTAACTTCAAGTAGCGCCTTAACAAAACCATCAAGGGCAAATTTGTGTGCGTTTTCAAGGTCTTTGGCGTTGCGGCGTTTAAGGTTTTCCATCTCAGCCTGGGCGCGTAGTACTTTGTCCCAGTTGTCTTTGGCGGATTGTTGGGCCTCTTCTAGCTGTGCTTGCAGGTCGTCTTCTTGTGATTTGTCTGTTTTTTTCTCAACATTCTTATCTACAGGTTTTTTTGTCTTTTTTTCTTGCGTTTTCTTTTTTGTCATTTTTTGGTTCAACTCATGTATATTTGTTAAGTGTCATTTATATAGTGACTATTTTAAATAAATCAACAGCAATAGATTAACTATGTTTAACACCATTGGCATTATTACCAAACCACAAGACTCTGTTAGTGATGATACAGCACAAGAACTGAGCAGCTTTCTTGAGGGGCAAGGTGTTAGTGTTGTTACAGGGGCAGAACGGATCGCTGAGCAGGCGGACTTAATTATTGTGGTGGGCGGCGATGGCACACTGCTCAATACGGCACGCTCTTTTGTTGATAACAATATTCCAATTTTGGGTGTTAATTTAGGAAGGCTTGGGTTTCTGGCTGATGTTTCGGTTGCTAATATGCGTGATATAGTCACACAGGTTCTTAAAGATAAATTTACCAAGGAAGAGCGCTGCCTATTGTCTTGTCAGATAGAGCATGAAGGAAAATTGCTTGATCAATTTTTAGCATTTAACGATGTGGTTATACATCGTAAAGAGACTTTAAAAATGATTGAATTTGATGTTCTTATTGACGATAAGTTTGTGAACAACCAGCGTGCTGATGGCTTGATTGTTACTACACCAACAGGATCAACAGCCTATGCATTATCTAGTGGTGGCCCAATTATGCATCCGGGCGTGAACGCGATTGGCTTAGTATCAATCTGCCCGCATACCATGAGTCATAGACCTTTATTGGTGCCTGGCGGTAGTGAGGTTGTAATTCGAGTCAAGGAATCGGATGAAGGGGCGACGGTTAGTTTTGATGGGCAGACTTCGGTTCCTATTGAATCGGGACATGATATTCGTGTACGCCAACATGGCAGTTTTATACATTTACTGCATCCAGAAGATTATGATTATTTTGACATTATTCGCTCCAAACTGCATTGGGGTGGCAAACTGTCTTAGGTAGAAATGTTAGTCCAGTTATCGGTTAAAAATCTCGCAGTTGTTGAACAGCTGGATTTATCGTTTGATCGTGGCATGAGCGTAGTAACAGGTGAAACAGGCGCCGGTAAGTCGATTTTATTACAAGCGCTTAATCTTGTTTTGGGCGGACGTGGCGATTCTGCTTTAGTGCGCCATGGCAAGGATAAAGCCGAGGTGAGCGCAGCATTTGATGTAGCTAATCAGAAAAAAATACAAAATTACTTGCAGGCACAATCCTTAGATGATGAGGGCGAGTGTATTTTGCGCCGTATTATTAGCAGTGACGGACGATCTAAAGCATTTGTTAATGGCATTAATGTGCCGTTATCGATAGTGAAGGGTGTAGGAGAGTTGCTGATTGATATGCATGGTCAAAACGAACACCAACTGTTGTTACGTCCTGAACAACAGCGAGAGCTGTTTGATGTTTATGCACAAGTTGGCGAAAAGTGCGACACGTTAAATAAAGTAGTCTCTGAATATAAATCTGTTAGTGATCAGATTGATGGGCTTAGCAATAATCAAGATTTACAAGCACAACAACAATCTTTATTGCAACATCAATTACAAGAGCTAGAAAGCGCGTCTTTGAATCAAGATGAGCTTGATAATATTGAAGCTGATTTTAAAACTAGCGCAAACGCGGCTAGTTTGATTGAAAAAATCTCGAACATACTCAATCAACTTGAGCAAGAGTCTGGCGTGAATACCCAATTGTTAAGTTTAAGTTATGAGTTGAGTCAGGCGGTGGAAACAGACGATAAGCTTGAGCCGATTTCGGCGCTATTATCTAGCGCACAAGTTCAAACCCAAGAGAGCATCTATGAGTTGAGTAATTATTTATCAGGGCTGTCTATAGACGAGCAAGCAACAGCAGAATTAGAAGAGCGCTTGAGTGAATTGCACGACTTGGCGCGTAAGCACAATTGCCAAATTACAGAGTTAATTACCGCTAGAGATAAGGTTGCTTCAGAGTTAGAATTATTGAGCGGTGCCGGCGAATCGCTTGATGAGCTTAATCGTCAAAAAGATCAATTGGCTCAGCACTACCAAGATCAGGCGCAGCAACTAAGTAAAGTAAGGTCAGCTAGTGCCAAGGTGTTTTCAAGTGCAGTCACTGAGGCGATGCAAGTATTGGGCATGCCTGGTAGTGAGCTTAAGATTAGCCTAATCCATAAAGCAAGTGGCGTACATTACAACGGCTCTGAGACAATTGATTTTTTGGTTAGAACCAATATGGGCAGTGATTTTAAGGCGTTGAAAAAAGTCGCTTCTGGTGGTGAGTTGTCGCGAATTTCGTTAGCAATTTCAGTGGTGAGCAGTGATAGCGAATATACACCGACATTGATTTTTGATGAAGTTGATGTAGGTATTAGTGGTGCAGTAGCAGAAGTGGTTGGGCAAAAGTTAAAACAATTGTCTAAACATTATCAAATTATTTGTATTACTCATTTAGCGCAAGTAGCTGCTTTTGGACACCAGCATTTACGTGTAAGTAAAACCCAACAAGACGACGGGGCACAAACAACTGTTGAGCAACTTTCAAATAAAGATAAGATTAGTGAAGTTGCCCGTATTTTAGGTGGCACTACTGTCAGTGAAAAAGCACATAAAGCAGCAGAGGAGATGATTATAAAAAGCGCAGTATAGAAAAGACCACATAAAACAGTCTTTTATGGATTATGATTTGGACTTTAAGCGCTCGATGCCCAACATCTTAAAGATGTATTTTTGATAAGCTGGTTCAGAGTTGCCTGTTTTCATATTGCGAATAAAGAATTTTTCAAATGCAATTTTAGCAAGATGCATCATCTTGCCTTTTTTCGCCCAAGTTACATTTCTTGGTGGAATTTGAGGCATGGCCACAAAGGCTGCACCGGTATCACCCATATCAGCAATACAAACTGCATTCCAAGTTGGAATATGTGAAGGCGCTTTTCCTTCAATCATTTCTTCAATATTATGCACAATTGCGGTGACCATCGATTCAATCATATAGCCTGTTTTTGGCGTACCACACATTACTGGTGTTGGTTCTACTGGTGGAATGGCGATATTTACACCTAAAGAGAAGATATTTTCTTTAACGGGCGATTGTTGATAATCATTAATCATTACAAAGCCGCGAGGATTAACGTAGCCTGCATCAACATTGGCCAGGTTTGCTATAGTGTCAACACCTTTAAAGGCTGGTAAAAACATAGTATGTTTGGTTTTAACTTCGTGCGTTTTAATGGTCTCACCTTCATCATTGACTTGTTCTACCGTAACTTTATCCTTGGCAATTGAGGTAACTTTTGCATTGGTAATCCACTTAATATGACGGTGTCTGAATTCTGATTCTAACAGGCCTTTTGAATCGCCAACACCACCTAAACCAAGATGACCGATGTAGGGTTCTGCAGTGACAAAAGTCATTGGGCATTTGTCGCGAATACCGCGTTTTTTAAGGTCGGTATCCATAATGGTGGCAAACTCATAAGCCGGACCAAAGCATGAAGCGCCTTGGACTGCGCCTACTACAATTGGGCCGCCGCCATTTGAGCAGAAATCTTCCCATTCTTGGCGAGCAATTTCAGCATGGGCTGTTGTACAGATTGAAACACTATGGCCATCAGGGCCAAGTCCTTTTACTTCATCGAAAGCGAGCTTAGGCCCTGTTGCCAATACTAGATAATCATAATCTACAACTTGATCACCAACCATGACTTGGTTGTTATCAGGTTTGATTTCAGTAGCCTCTCCAACAATTAGATTGATGTTTTTACGTTTAAGGCGTGGTTCTAATTCAAAACTAATGTCATCTTCAGACCTCCAGCCAACGGCTACCCATGGATTTGAAGGAATAAAGTTAAAGTTAGGGTTATTGGAAATAACTGTAACCTCGTGACCTTTTCCTAGTGTTTTTTTAATATCGTAAGCAAAGGGTAATCCACCTGTGCTTGCACCAATGACAACAATATGCGCCATACTTTTCTCCTCAGCTAATTTTGTTTTGAAAAAACCATTATTTATAGAGTTGGTGTTATTGTCAAATATATAAGAATATCGTTACCTATTAATACATACAATAAACTGATTTTTTCGGTAAAAACGACTTTAATTTTTATTATCAAGGCTGTATAATTCACAATTTTGTGGGTTTGTGATGTTGGAGTTTTGGCGATGAATAGCAAGATGCCAAAGATTCAGTTAACCATTGTATTGGTGACCATTGCTTATTTTTCCACATTGGGTGCGGGGGAGTCTGCAGCCTATGGGGGGTTAGTCAGCTTGATGAACACATGGCTGGTTAATCGGCATACAAACAAGCAAAAGACAACGACAATGAGCGTCCAAGCAAGTGTTGGGATGATGGCATACAGCGTAATAATGCGTATGGTGATGGTGGTTGGTTTAACCTTAGTGGGGTATTTTCACTTGGAGTTAGATTCAAAAACTCTCATTATTAGTTTGATTTTAGGATTGATTGGTTTTTTAATGGACAAGGTTTTACAAAAATAATGTCAGCAGGAAATGAACTTATCGCTTCTGGCGATTATATTAAGCACCACTTACAGAACCTAACCTATGGTCAGTTTCCTGACGGCCATTGGGGTTTGGCACATAGTGCTGCCGAAGCCAAAGAAATGGGTTTTATGGCGCTACATTTAGATACGTTGGGCGTTTCTTTTATTTTAGGTGCATTGTTCTTATTTTTGTTTTATCGTGTGGGCACAAAGATGACTGCCGATACGCCTTCAGGTATTCAAAATTTTATTGAGAGCGTGGTTGAATTTATCGACGAGAATGTTCGCGGTTCATTTAATGGCAAAAACCCGTTAGTTGCCCCATTGGCATTGACGGTATTTATTTGGATTGTGCTGATGAACACAATGGACCTAGTGCCGGTTGATTGGTTGCCATACCTAGCACAACAAATTGGCGCCTATTTTGGTGCAGACCCACATCATGTGTTCTTTAAGGTGGTACCAACCACAGATCCAAACGCAACCTTTGGTTTGGCAATTGGTATTTTCTTATTAATGTTGTATTACAGTATTAAGGTTAAAGGGTTTGGTGGTTTTGCTGCAGAGCTAACACTACATCCTTTTGAGTCTAAAAACCCTTTTGTTAAAGTGTTGTTAATTCCGGCTAACTTTTTCTTAGAGTTTGTTTCTCTAATTGCAAAGCCAGTATCGCATTCATTACGTTTATTTGGTAATATGTATGCGGGTGAAATGATTTTTATTTTGATTGCGTTATTACCGTTTTGGATTCAGTGGACATTGTCGCTACCATGGGCGATTTTCCACATTTTGATCGTATTACTACAAGCCTTTATCTTTATGACTTTGGTAATTGTGTATATGGATATGGCCCACGACAAGGGGCATTAATTTTTTAAAAAATAGGAGTAAGAAATGACAGAAGTACAAGCAACATTATTTTTAGCAGGTTCAATATTGATGGGTTTAGGCGCATTAGGCGCTGCGGTTGGTATTGGTGTTCTGGGTGCAAGATTCTTAGAAGGCGCTGCGCGTCAGCCAGAGCTTATCCCAATGCTTAGAACACAAATGTTTATCGTAATGGGTCTAGTAGATGCGGTACCAATGATTGCGGTAGGTATCTCAATGTATATCTTATTTGCGGTTGCCGGTTAAATACTTTTTATTTGAAAGCAGGGTTTAAGCTATGAATATTAATTTGACGATGATTGGCCAGTTAATCATGTTTGCCATGTTTACATGGTTCTGCATGAAGTTTATATGGCCCCCAATTGTTGCCGCCATGGAAGAGCGTAAAAAGCGTATTGAGAGTGGTTTGATTGCAGCAGAACGTGGTTTATCAGAACACAAAGAGGCACAGCAAAAAGCTCAGGAAATGCTTAATCAGTCTAAAGACCAAGCTGCTGAAATTATTGCTAATGCAGGCAGACAAGCATCAACAATGGTTGAAGATGCCAAAGATACTGCTGTGCAAGAAGCTGACAGAATCAAAGCAAGCGCACAAGCAGAGATTGATCAAGAGGCTCAGCGTGCACGCAATGAGCTTAAAGATCAAGTGTCTGATTTAGTGATGCAAGGCGTTAACTCAGTATTGGCTAAAGAAGTGGACGCCAAAGCTCATAAAGACATGTTGGGCAAATTGTCACAAACACTATAGGACTGATTAGTGGAACTAACAACAATCGCCAAGCCTTATGCCAATGCAATTTTTGAAATTGCTGAGCAAAATAAGTCGCATTCAGACTGGAGAGGCGTATTAGAGGCGGGAGCCCAGTTAGCTGGTGATGCAGGTATGCAAGCATTTATTGCTTCACCAAGCGCAACCAGTGAAAATAAAGCTGATGCCGTATCAGGGTTGTTTAAGTCTGTTTTGGGCAGAGCATTAAGCAAGGAAGAAGCGGCGTTTGTTGCTTTATTGCTAGACAATGGCCGTATTAGCGCCTTACCAAGCATGCTTGAGTTGTTTGACACAATGGCTAATGCGAGTAGTGACGCCAAAGCTTTTCATGTAGTGAGTGCTTATAAACTAAGTGCAGCTGAAGAAAAACAAATTGTGAGTGATTTGTCTGATAAATACAATACAACAGTAAGTATCGACACCGAAATAGATGAGAGTCTAGTGGGCGGTGTAGTGATTAAAGAAGGTGACAAAGTAATTGACTTATCAATCAAAGCTCGAGTAGATGAGCTGGGTTCACGTTTGTCAATTAATTAATTTATTTTATTAAGAGGAAGAGTTATGCAATTAAACGCAAGTGAGATTAGTGATTTAATTAAAAAACAAATAGAAGGTTTTGATTTCGCAGCTGAGACTCGTACCGAAGGTACGGTAATCAGTGTGAGCGATGGTATTGTTCGTATTCATGGTTTGGCCGATGTTCAATTTGGTGAAATGCTTGAATTCCCGGGTAATACTTTCGGCATGGCGCTAAACTTAGAGCAAGATTCGGTTGGTGCGGTTGTATTAGGTGATTATCTGCATATTTCTGAAGGCGATACAGTTAAATGTACGAATCGCTTGATGGAGGTGCCAGTTGGTGAGCCGATGCTAGGTCGTGTGGTCAACCCATTAGGTAAGCCAATTGACGGCAAGGGCGATACCAGTGCCACAGATGCGCGCCCATTAGAGGTTATGGCGCCTGGCGTAATTGATCGTCAGAGTGTTGATGAGCCAATTCAAACAGGCGTGAAAGCAATTGATGCGATGGTGCCTGTTGGCCGTGGTCAACGTGAATTGATTATTGGTGATCGTCAAACAGGTAAAACAGCCGTAGCGGTTGATGCCATTATTAACCAAAAAGACACGGGCGTTAAGTGTGTTTACGTTGCAGTTGGTCAAAAGGACTCATCAGTGGCGGCTGTTGTGCGCAAATTAGAAGAACACGGTGCATTAGAAAATACTATTGTTGTTTCGGCAGGTGCTTCTGATTCAGCGGCATTACAATACATTGCCCCTTATGCAGGTTGTGCAATGGGTGAATATTTCCGTGATCGTGGCGAAGATGCATTGATCGTTTATGATGATCTAACTAAGCAAGCATGGGCATACCGTGAAGTATCATTGCTACTTAAGCGTCCACCAGGTCGTGAAGCTTATCCAGGCGACGTATTCTACTTACACTCGCGCCTACTTGAGCGCGCATCACGTGTGAATGCAGATTATGTAGAGCAGTTGACTAATGGTGAAGTAAAGGGCCAAACGGGCTCGTTAACCGCACTACCAATTATTGAAACACAAGGGGGTGACGTATCAGCATTCGTACCAACCAACGTGATTTCAATTACAGATGGTCAGATCTTCCTAGAAACAGATTTGTTTAACTCAGGTATTCGTCCAGCGATTAATGCGGGTTTATCAGTATCTCGAGTAGGTGGTGCAGCGCAAACCAACATTATTAAGAAGCTTGGTGGTGGTATTCGTCTTGACTTGGCACAGTACCGTGAATTAGCAGCATTTGCACAATTTGCCTCAGACCTTGATGCAGAGACAAAAGCACAAATCGATCGTGGTCAGCGTGTTACTGAGTTAATGAAACAGAATCAGTATGCACCGATGTCAGTTGCTGAAATGGCAGCGTCATTGTTTGCAGCTAACTCCGGTTCATTGGATGATATTGATGCTAATAAAGTGGTTGATTTTGAAGCGGCATTGATTGCTTACATGGGTGCAAACCAGGCGCCATTAATGGACAAGATCAACGAAACAGGCGATTATAACGACGATATTGCGGGTGAATTACAAGCTGCAATTGACGACTTTAAAGCGAACCACACTTGGTAAGATAATATGGCAGCTGGCAAGGAAATTAGAACACAGATCGCGAGTATTAAGAATACTCAAAAGATCACGTCGGCCATGGAAATGGTCGCCGCTTCTAAGATGAAAAAAGCTCAAGACAGAATGTTGGCGTCACGTCCTTATTCTGAAAAAATCTCTAAAGTAATTGGGCATTTGGCTTATGCACATTCAGAGTTTGAACACCCATATATGAAAGAAGGCGGCGACTTAAAGCGCGTTGGCATTATTATTGTTTCCAGTGATAGAGGTTTATGTGGTGGTTTAAACACTAATTTATTCAGAAGTTTACTAAAACAAGTTGCTGATTATCAAGCTAGGGGCGTTGAAGTTGAAGTATGCACAATTGGTAAAAAAGCGACTTCATTTTTCAAAAATTCAGGCCTAACCATTAAGTCTGTATTAACAGATTTAGGTGATGCACCGCATTTTGATGATTTATTGGGCACCGTTAAAGTGATGTTAGATGCTTATGATGAAGGCGAAATTCAGCAGTTATCAGTAGCTTACAATAAATTTGAAAATACTATGACCCAAGTGCCAACAGTAACACAGTTAGTACCGATGGTAGCAGGTGAAGTTGAAGGTATGGATTATCATTGGGATTATATTTATGAGCCAGATGCAGAAGAAGCATTAGGTGCATTATTAGTACGTTATATTGAGGCTTTGGTTTATCAAGGTTTAGTAGAGAATATTGCTTGTGAGCAGTCGTCACGCATGATTGCGATGAAGAGTGCAACAGACAATGCAGGCGATATGGTTCAAGATTTAGAGTTAGTTTACAACAAGGCAAGACAAGCGGCAATTACTCAAGAGATTTCTGAGATTGTTAGTGGCGCTGCCGCGGTATAAGTTTAAAGAATAGAGTTTAAAAAAGAGGAAAAGCAAAATGAGCAGTGGAAAAATTACACAAATTATTGGCGCGGTTATCGACGTTGAGTTTCCAGAGAATAACGTTCCAAATATTTACAATGCCCTGAATGTTACCGAAACAGGCTTAACATTAGAAGTTCAACAACAGTTGGGCGATAATGTAGTTCGTGCGATTGCCATGGGTGGCTCTGAAGGTTTAAAACGAGGCTTAGAAGTAACCGATACTGGTGAGGCCATTAAAGTGCCTGTTGGTACTAAAACGCTAGGCCGTATTATGAATGTATTGGGCGAGCCAATTGATAATGCTGGCGATATTGGCCAAGAAACTGATTGGGCAATTCACCGAGCAGCACCCGCTTATGATGAGTTAGCGCCTGCAGCAGAATTATTAGAAACAGGTATTAAAGTAATTGATCTGGTTTGTCCATTTGCTAAAGGTGGTAAGGTTGGACTCTTTGGCGGTGCCGGTGTTGGTAAAACAGTAAACATGATGGAGCTGATTCGTAATATTGCGATTGAGCACTCAGGTTATTCTGTGTTTGCTGGCGTTGGTGAGCGTACTCGTGAGGGTAACGACTTCTACCATGAGATGAAAGAATCAAACGTATTAGATAAAGTATCACTGGTATATGGCCAAATGAATGAGCCACCGGGAAACAGACTACGTGTGGCATTAACAGGCTTAACAATGGCAGAATACTTCCGTGATGAAGGCCGTGATGTGTTGTTATTTATTGATAATATTTATCGTTACACGCTTGCGGGTACTGAAGTATCGGCACTATTAGGTCGTATGCCATCAGCAGTAGGTTACCAGCCAACACTAGCAAGTGAGATGGGTGCATTACAAGAGCGTATTACCTCTACTAAGAAGGGTTCAATTACATCAATTCAAGCGGTCTATGTACCAGCGGATGACTTAACTGACCCATCACCTGCAACAACGTTTGCTCATTTAGATGCAACCGTAGTATTATCACGTCAGGTAGCAGAGCTAGGTATTTACCCTGCGGTAGATCCACTTGACTCTACTTCACGTCAGTTAGATCCATTAATCGTTGGTGAAGAACACTACAATATTGCCCGTGGTGTACAGGGTGTATTGCAGCGTTATAAAGAGCTAAAAGATATTATTGCAATTTTAGGTATGGATGAATTATCTGAAGAAGATAAACAATCTGTATCTCGTGCTCGTAAAATTCAGCGTTTCTTATCTCAGCCATTTTTTGTAGCAGAAGTCTTTACTGGTGCGCCAGGTAAGTACGTATCTCTAAAAGATACAATCAGTGGTTTTAAAGCTATTCTTGATGGTGAATTAGACGATATTTCAGAGCAAGCATTCTACATGACAGGCTCTATTGATGAAGTTCGCGAAAGAGCAGCGGAGAGTGCATAAATGTCAAGTATCCACGTCGATGTAGTTAGCGCAACAGAATCACTTTACTCCGGTGAAGCGAACTGTGTGTTTGCACCTGCATCAACAGGTGAGTTGGGTATTTACCCAAAACACGTTGCACTTTTATCAATTTTAAAACCGGGCGAAGTGCGTGTTGAGACCGAAAAAGGAATTGAGTCTATTTATGTTTCTGGCGGCATTGTTGAGGTGCAACCAGATACAGTAACAATTTTTTCTGATACAGCAATTAGAGCGCATGACCTAGATGAGTCTAAAGCGTTAGAAGCAAAACAGCGTGCAGAAGAGGCGATGGCTAATTCAGACAATGGACATGATGTTGGTACAACACAAGCCGCACTAGCAGAAGCGATGGCACAACTGCAGATGATCTCTAAGATACGAGGTAAAAAGCTCTAATCATTAAGCGTATCCTTTGGTGCGCCTTCAATACATTTTTTACATTTAAGTAGCGTGCCTAGTATTGACTCCCGATCTTCGGCATCAATTACCCAATGCCTATTAGTCCATGGTGGATTATGCCGAACGTGCTGATAATGTCCGCAAGCAAGTTCTGCCACCCAATCATCTAATTCATCTTGGTGATAGCCAGTAATTGCCTGTTTCACGAATGAATACAAATTCGATTGAAATTTTGAATTTTTCCATCTTTCACTTCAACGCCTTCATCTTTTAAACGTTTTATTTTGATGGATATATCTTCAGCAAAACCACCGATTTCGCCAGTGGATTTGACCACTCGATGGCAAGGAACTTCAGGTGCAAAAGGGTTTTTATTCATCGCACTACCAACAGCACGATGCGCTTTAGGGTGTTTGATCAGTTGAGCTAGCTCGGCATAAGTGATTACTTTACCTAAAGGTACTTTGGCTTTTAATGTTTCGTAGCAACGTTGCTGAAATTCTGTCATTCCAGATAGGCTTGCATGGCATCATCATATTTATCTTGTGCTTTAAGTAAAAAATCACATACCTCTCTAACGGCGCCATTACCACCAGTTTTATCTGTTACCATGCAAGATTTTTCTTTAACAAGTTCATGTGCATTGCCGACCGCTATGGGTAGGCCAACTTTAGTCATTACTGGCAAATCAATCACATCATCACCCATATAAGCTACTTGTTCGGTGTTAAGAGAGAGTTTTTTTAATAAGTCGTTAAACGCAACAACTTTGTCGCTTTGCCCTTGGTAAAAATATTCAATACCTAGGTTTTTCATACGGTGTTCAACATTGGTGGAGTTTCTAGCAGTAATAACAGCTGGTTCAATACCAAAATCCTTAATCATTTTGATTCCGTGACCATCAAGCGAATGAAAGCGTTTAAATTCCATGCCTTCATCAGAAAAATAAAGGCCTCCGTCTGTTAAAACACCATCAACATCAAAGATAATGAGTTTTATTTCTTTTGCCCTTAAATATGATTTATTCAGTAATTTCATTTATTTTTTCCCATTCAAAACTTTGACCAGGATCTGTTTTACGGCCTGGCGCAATATCACTATGTCCAACAATATCTTTGATTGGATAGCTAGACTTAAGTATTTTCAATATTTTATTTAATGATTGATATTGTACCTCTTCATAGGCAGTATTGTCACTTCCTTCCAGTTCAATGCCAATAGAAAAATCGTTACAGTTGTCTTTACCGTTAAAGTTAGATTCTCCCGCGTGCCAAGCACGTTTATTAAAAGGTACAAACTGAACAATTGACCCATCACGTTTAACCAATAAGTGCGCAGATACTTGCATGTCTTTAATGGTTTGAAAATAAGGATGTGCATTAGGATCAAGCTGATTGGTAAAAAATTGTTCAATATAGTTGTTGTTAAATTCTCCAGGGGGCAGAGAGATATTGTGAATAACTACCAATGATATTTCATTCGTTGGACGGTTGTTTTGATTGTCTGAACTAGACTGCTCAGCCATGCTAAGCCAGTGGTTTTTAATCATAAGATGATTATAACCTTAATTTATCCTATTAAAGTAGCGCCCTCTAAGTAGAAGCCTTGGATTGTTTGGATTATCAATAAAGGCATCTCGTTTATGTAATATATTGTTACAGAGCATTCCTTGTCCAGGTCGCATTAAGTGTTGAAAATGATAATCAGTTGTTGTATCTAGCAGATTGTCTAAGTGGTTGACTGCCTGTTTGATTTCAGTTGAATCTAAAAATTCAATATTTTTTTTACGCTGTGTATAGCGCATATAGAGTTCACCAGTTAGCTCATCAATAAAAAATATAGGTCCTGTTGATGTCGCTCGTCTCACCTTGTTATCAACTTTGTGCTCCGGAATGCTCATGGCTTGTGGATGAGTGAGTGCCTTAGCAACATCAGGGTTATCTTCGCGTAGCAGCAGGTAAATCATTTGCGGGTCGATCCATTTGTTAATTCCGCCTTTAGAGGCAGGCCTTACACAAAATAAAGAAAATGCTCTAATGCGTTGCTCTATTGAATTGTAGTAACCGTCTGTATGCCAACTAATAGCTTTGTTGGTGTAAGGTATAAACTCACCTTGATCTTTATTATCGCTTTGGGCGATATGTGCTAGTCCTTTGTCTTGAACATATAGGTGCTGATCAAAATCAACTAAGCCAAATTGAGAGTTAATACTGATAATTGTGTCAGCATAATTATTTTGTTTTGAGATATGAAAAATTGCAAAGTTACCCTGTTGGCACAACGATAGAATTTTATTTTTTTCAGATTTTTTTATCTCTAAAGGGTTTTCAATTTCAACGATACAGTCTTCTAGTTGAGTTGGGATATTGGCAAGTTTGTTATCTCTCCAATACTGGTATTCATTCGAATTATTTAATAACATTTTAAAAATTAAAGATGCATAATGTTTTGCCTAAAGACAGTGCAACTGAGCATATTAAAAGACAAATAACACAATGGTTTTATTTTTTAGCCGTTAATTCGCTTATTAATAACCCATTGTTGAGCAATAGATAGAACATTATTTACTACCCAGTAAAGCACTAGCCCTGATGGGAACCATAGGAAGAAAATAGTAAACACAAAAGGCAGTGACATCATGATTTTGGCTTGCATTGGGTCAGGCGGTGGAGGGTTGAGTTTTTGCTGTACAAACATGGAGGCACCCATAATCACAGGCAATATGTAGTACGGATCTTGTGCTGATAGATCTGCCAAGTACCAGAATGGTGTTTGACGAAGTTCGACCATTTCCAAAAGCACCCAGTAGAGCGAGATAAATACAGGGATTTGAACCAAGATAGGCAGACATCCTGATGCAGGATTTATCTTTTCTTTTTTGTATAACTCCATGGTCTTTTGACCCATTTTTTGCTTATCGTCGCCATAGGTTTCTTTGAGCTTAGTAAGCCTTGGTGCTAGCTTTCTCATGCCCGCCATAGAGCGGTACGACTTTTCACTAAGTTTATAGAAAGCAAGTTTGATTAGAATGGTTAGAATGATGATTGACCAGCCCCAAGAATTAACTATAGAGTGGATCCAGTTTAGAAGTTCAGACAATGGTTTTGCAATAATAAATAACACGCCGTAGTCAACTGTTTTATCTAAGCCTGGCGCAATAGTATCAATGCGCGCTTGTTCTTTAGGGCCAATATAAAGATTATTAGCAGGTAGTGTAATAGTTGCACCGGGTGAAATAGAGATATTTGGATTTACTGTGGTTAATAAGTAGTTACCATTACGAACACTGGATGAGTAGCTGTGCGTATTGTTAGCATCTGGCATCCAGGCTGCAAAGAAGTAGTGCTGAATCATTGCTATCCAACCGCCTTTAGAAGTTGTTTTTGGCTCAGAACTAAAATCGTCAAATTCAATTTTTTCATAGACGTCTTGATCATCATATTTAGCTCCACCAGTAAAGGTTGGCATCATCATATTGGATTGATCAAGCGCATTGCGTACAAGCTGAGTGTAGCTGGTTAGCGTTAGTTCATTGTTGGTATTGTTGGTTACAATATAGTCGACTGTAACAACATAACTATCTCTTTTAAAGTGAAAGTTTTTAGTTACTTCGATGCCATTGTCGCCCTTCCATTTAAATGGCACTGTGAGTGTTTCGCCATTGAGCTGGTATTGTGTGTTACTTGAGCTAAATACAGAGTGGTGCGTTGGCATTGTTTTTTGAGGAAGCAGTCCACTTTGTGCTTGGAATAGTTCACCCGCTTTGTCGCTGAGTAGGTGAAATTTGATACTGCTGTTCAACTCTTCAGGATATGCATTGAGAAATGCATTTTGTATGGTGCCGCCTTTATGGCTAATTTCTACTTTGAGCAAATCAGTTGTGACTGTAGTAAATGGGTGTTGTTTTTCTGTGGTTGCTCTTGGTAGGTCTGCATTAACCTTGTTGCTAGTAATGCTTGGAACATCTTGGACTGATGTTTGAGGTTTTGCTTGCGCACCAGGGTTGGTAATTTTGGTCTGGCTGATTATGTTGCCATTTGCACCTACTCTGTGTTCAAGCTCCCACTTATCCCATAGCAAGAAAACACTTAAAAAGATTGCAACAATAAGAAAGAATTTTTGATTGTCCATAGGATTATTTTTTTTATTAATATTATTTTTTGGGTACTGGGTCAAAGCCGCCATCATGCCATGGGTGACATTTTCCAATACGTTTGGCACTTAGAATTGACCCTGCAAGCATCCCATGCTCTTTAATAGCATCATACGAATATTGTGAGCAAGTTGGATCAAAACGACAATTAGATCCTAATAGCGGGCTAATAAGTAACTGATAAAATTTAATTGGAATGAGTAATAAATAACGCATTAGTTTTTAGTTACTTTTTGAAACAGGTTAATTAGTTCGTTAGATAAAATAAGATTTTTAGTTGGCTTATATTTTCTAGCCATAACTATAAATCCCCAGTTTTCTAAATTATTTTGTTCACGCCTAAAAGCCTCTCTTGCAATTCTTTTTAGTCGGTTTCTATCAACAGCAAGACGATATATTTTTTTTGAAATTGCCAACCCTAAGCGCGGTTTATTTCCCTTGTTGGGTTTTGCAATTACTTGCCAGTAGTTCCCTTTAGCTAGTTTTCCACCTTTAAAAATATGTGAGTATTCGTAGGCTTTAAGGATTCTGGCTTCACGCGTCAGCCTAAGAGACACTTAAAATTTAGGCAGCTAAACGCTTGCGCCCTTTTTTTCTGCGTGCGTTAATTACTGCACGACCTGCTTTGGTGCTCATTCTTGATCTGAAACCATGCTTACGCTTACGCTTAATAACACTTGGTTGAAAGGTTCTTTTCTGCTTCATAATGAATATTGGTCAATAAAATCTTGCAATTTTACCATAAGTCACAATAAATCTTACAAATAACTGACATAATACCCCAGACTTTTTACAAGGGTGATTTGTATGGATTTGATATATTGGTTATTATTGCTTAAAGCACCACATTTAGGTGTACGCACTTTTTACAAAGCACTTAAATATTTTGAAACGCCAGAGCAAGTATTTTTGACCTCAAGATCTGCACGTAAAGAGTGCGGACTATTTAGACAGGTGACACTAGATTACTTAGAGAAAAAAGACCTATCATTGATACAAAAAGATCTAGACTGGATTAAGGCGGATGATTGTCACATTGTTACCTTGATTGACAAGAACTACCCTGAACAATTAAAGGCTATTTCGGATCCGCCGCCAGTACTTTATATTAGGGGTGATGTTTCTCATTTGTCTAAACCACAAATTGCCATTGTGGGTAGTCGTAATCCAACACCAGGAGGAAAGCAGAATGCTTATCAATTTTCACAAGAGTTGTCAAATAAGGGCCTTATTATCACCTCGGGTATGGCTAGTGGTATTGATGCTCAAGCGCACATTGGCGCACTAGAATGCGGATCGCCAACGATTGCAGTGTGCGGTACAGGCCTAGATCGTGTTTATCCAGCAAAGCACAAATCCTTGGCACGTCAAATATCACTTAAAGGTGTTTTAGTGTCGGAATTTTGCATAGGCACTTCACCAGTAGCCAATAATTTTCCAAGGCGAAATCGTATTATTAGCGGCCTAAGTCTAGGTACGTTAGTTGTGGAAGCAAGTATAAAAAGTGGCACCATGATTACTGCAAAATTGGCCGCAGAGCAGGGAAAAGAAGTGTTCGCTGTGCCGAGTTCAATTCATAATCCATTGTCTCAAGGCTGTCATCAATTAATTAAACAAGGGGCTAAGTTGGTTGAAAACATTGATGATATTATTGATGAGTTATCAATGGATTTTATTGCACCAATAAATTGTGATAAAGAACCTATTTCTACAAAAAGTATGGACAAAAACCACTCTGTGCTATTAAAATACTTAGGTTATGAGGCTATGACGATTGATAAAATAGTTGAAAAAAGTGGATTAAGCCCACAGATAATTACCCAAGAGCTTCTTTTACTTGAGCTCGAAAACAAGGTTATGAGGGCTACCGGATCTGCCTACGTATTAACTAAATAAGGTTTTTATGACAAACAATATTCTTGATGTTCTAACTTACATGTTTGATTATCTTTTTGAAGAGGCTGAACAAGATTCGTCTCATGAAATTGACGATATTGAACTAAAAGCACATCTTTCAGATGCCGGATTCGACGAACCTAGAATCGAGAGAGCATTGAGCTGGTTAGAAAATATTGCATCACTGCAGGATGGGCGTATCAAGCCTTTTTCATCTAGTTATGGCGGTATGCGTATTTATAGCGACGTGGAAAAATTAAAACTTGATGCAAAGTCACGTGGTTTTTTATTGTTTATGGAAAGCATGGGGCAAATAGATGCCAATCAGCGTGAAATGATTATTGATCAAATTATGTCATTGGGCGATGCTAACTTGTCTTTAGATGATCTAAAATGGGTAGTGATGATGGTGCTTGGTAATACTGTTGATGAAGATATTTCGGCGCAATGGCTAGAGTCGATCGTATTTCTTGATGATAATCGCACTGTGCAATAGGTGGAATACTTGCACAAATTGCACTTAAATCCCACCAGGTCTCCATAATGGCAAAAAACCTTGTCATTGTTGAGTCACCAGCCAAAGCAAAAACTATTGAAAAATTTTTAGGCAAAGACTATGTCGTTAAGTCGAGCATTGGGCATATTCGTGATATGCCTAAAAAAGACATGGGCATTGATCTTGAGGATAATTTTCAGCCAACTTATGTGGTTAGTGCCGATAAGAAAAAAGTTGTGGCTGATCTTCGAAAATCGGTTAAAACAGCCGAACAAGTTTATCTAGCGACTGATGAGGATCGCGAAGGAGAGGCGATTGCTTGGCATTTGTCAGAATCATTAAACCTGCCTAAAGACACGCCAAGAATTGTTTTTCATGAAATCACTAAAGGCGCTATTACTGAGGCGATTGCCTCTCCTAGAGCGCTAGACTACCATCTGGTTGATGCACAACAAGCCAGACGTATTATTGATCGTTTGGTGGGTTTTGAAATATCCCCCGTTTTGTGGCGTAAGATATCCGGTGCACGTTCTGCCGGTAGAGTTCAATCTCCGGTTGTTCGTTTGGTGGTAGAAAGAGAAAGAGAAATCACCAGCCATATTGCTAAAAGCGTATTCAAAGTTAAGGCCGAGTTAGTAAATAACAATGGTGAGCTGATTGATGTAAAGCTTAGTAAAGATTTTTCCTCTAAAGAAGATGCATTTGATTTTTCTAAAGCGCTGTTAGAGGCAGAGTTAAACGTTTCTGAGATTGATAAAAAACCTTCTAAGCGTTCACCTAAGCCTCCATTTATTACATCGACCTTGCAACAGGAAGCATCTCAAAAGTTAGGGTTTTCCGTAAAACAAACTATGAATTTGGCACAGAATTTATATCGTGAAGGGTTTATTACCTACATGAGAACAGATTCACTTACGCTCTCAGAAGTTGCTATTGAGGTGGCTGGACAGGTAATTGAGGAAAAATACGGGAGTGAATACCACCAACTGAGGCGCTATAAAACCAAGGATTCAGGCGCACAAGAAGCTCATGAAGCGATTCGTCCGACCGATTTAACTAAGCCAAGCATCTCAGGACTTGAAGATCAAGCTGCCAAGCTTTACAAGTTGATTTATAAAAGAACATTGGCCTCACAAATGAGCGATGCTAGATTGCAAAAAACACAAGTTAAAACTAGCATTTCTAATCGTGATGAAGTCTTTGTGGCGAATGGTGAAATATTAGTTTTCCCTGGTTTTTTGAGTGTTTATGACTATTTATCATCAGATGATAAATTGCTACCTGAGCTAACTCAGGGTGATGAGCTAATCTTGGCTAGTTTTGCAGCAAGAGAAAGCTTTTCGCGTGCTAAGCCACGTTATACCGAGGCGTCGCTAGTAAAAAAGATTGAGGAAATGGGTATTGGTCGCCCATCTACTTTTGCTACGATGGTGTCCACTGTTCAAGACAGAAATTATGTTTCTAAGGAAACACGCGAAGGTGTAGAACGCACCTATCAGCTCATTGAAATTATTGATGGGAAAGTTTTTGAATCAGAACCAGTTGAAATCACAGGCGCTGAGAAAAACAAACTATTCCCGACCAATGTTGCTTATTTGTTGAATGACTTTCTAGTAAAGAACTTTAGTAATATTGTTGATTATGAATTTACCGCTAAGTTAGAAAGTGATTTTGATACCATTGCTACTCAAGAGGTTGCTTGGCAAGGTGTAGTTAAAAGTTTCTATGAGCCATTTCATGCGCAGATTGAACTAGCAAAAGACATTTCCAGGGAAGAAACACATGGTATGCGTGAGCTAGGCATTGATCCAAAAAGTGGCAAACCAGTTAGTGTGCGTTTTGGTCGTTATGGTGCTTTTGCACAAATTGGCCATAAGGACGATGAAGACAAGCCAACTTTTGCCTCTCTTAGAGGCTCTCTTGATATTGAAACCATCACACTTGATGAGGCGTTAGAGTTATTCAATATGCCGCGTACGGTAGGTGAAGCAGACGACTTTGGTGTGATTAAGGCTAACTATGGTCGTTTTGGCCCTTACATACAATATGGTAAAAAATATGTTTCTTTGAAAGAAGATACACCTGAAGAAGTCACACTTGAAAAAGCGTTAGAACTCATTGCTGCAAAAGAAAAATTTGATGCTGAACGCATTATAAAAACCTTTGATGATAGTGAGATTCAAGTATTAAATGGTCGTTTTGGTCCGTATATCTGGAATGGAAAAAAGCGTGGTAAAGGCCAAAAAAACATTACCATTAAAAAACTTTTTGGAGATAAAGATCCTAACGACTTAACACTTGAGGAATGCAAAAAAGCCATTGCCGGTAAAATTAAGTCTAAATCCACTAAGCGCAAGAAGAAAAAGCCTGCTAAAAAAGTGGTTAAAAAACCTTAATAGTTCTATCACACACTTTGTTGGGGTAAAAGCACATACTCGTCAGTGTAAAATGAGCATCATTTAATCAAGCAAAACCTTTTATGTTGTTATTGAGTGAAGTGATGATTTCCAATCCTCAGGTTGATGATTTTGAAACATTAGTTGAAACATTAAAGAGTATATCTAAAAACTCGGACGAGCGTTTTTTTCGCATGGATGTTAAACCTGATTATAACGACACTCCTGATAACTGGGAAGATCGGCTAGAAGCCGCATTTTATTAAAAACATATTAGATATGGGATTTAAGTATTTAAATAAAGATCAAAATATCTTTGATGGCGATGACGGCGAAGATGTTTATGCTAGTGAAAAGCAGCTAAAAACCAGATTAGATTATTTTGAAAAACAACTAACCAACTCAAACAATGAGTCGCCCGTTGAAGAGAAAATCAATTATTTAATTGAAATTGGCCGTATTCAGGTTGAGCGTTATAAAGGTGCTGACGCTTGGGAAAAGGCCTTTGCTGCTTTTGATCTGGCACAAAAAAATGAACTTTGGGACTTGGCTGTTGAGGCTTGTGATGTTATGTTTTTATCAGAAGGGCCAGAAGCGCTTAAAGCGCTGGGGCACGCACTATGGTTAGGCGTTACTTTTCCAATTGATGCAGAACTTACCGTTGCTATGTTGCAGCATTTAGTTGAAGAATCACCAAAAGAAGCTGATACGCGAGCTATTGCTGCTGCAACAGCGCACTATATTACTTCTATTCGATGTGGTAAGGACGATGATCTTACATTTTTTGCCTCACAAATGATTGCTTCTGTGGCTGATGAACACTCACATGTAACAGATCAATCTACTTTTGATTTGTGGAGAAAAACTTTAGAATTAGATAAACCCGAGGTATTTTTGAAAAAACTATCAGGCGCGATTGATCAATTAGTGGATGATAAATGGTGGATTGACCGAGATAAAATTAGGGCAAAATTAGACGCTGAAGGTAAACACTAAATATAATGAAAATTAAAATTTGCGGATTGACCAATACTGATAATGCACGAGAGGTATCATTTCTCGGTATAGATGCGATTGGCCTAGTTTTTTACGACAAATCACTTCGTTGTGTTAGCGTTGAATCAGCTTTGGAAATTGTTAATTCATTGCCTCCATTTGTTAATCGAGTGGGTTTGTTTGTTAATGCAAAGTCTGATTTTATTGATGAGGTGTTGTGTGAAGTGCCACTGGATACTTTACAATTTCATGGCGATGAACCAGCCGTTGAGTGCAGTCAATATGCCATGCCTTTTATCAAGGCTTTGCGTGTTAATCAAGATACTAATATTGCTAAAATGGCCGATGAATACCATCAGGCTAGCGGCTTGTTATTGGATGCATTTAACAAAGACACCTACGGCGGCACTGGTGAGAGTTTTGATTGGTCTTTGGCAAAAGTTGATATCGATTTGCCTATTGTCTTGGCAGGTGGCTTAAACACAGACACAGTTGCTGAGGCGATTAAACAGGTCAATCCTTACGCGGTTGATGTTTCTAGCGGTGTGGAAAGCACTCCAGGTATAAAAGATATCACTAAAATACAACAATTTATACAACAGGTTAAATCATGAGTTATTCATTGCCAGACGATAAAGGTCATTTCGAACAATACGGCGGTGTTTTTATTGCAGAAACGCTAATGACAGCGGTAACTGAACTTAAAGAAGCCTACGAGAAATACAAAGATGATGCAGATTTTCTAAAAGAATTTGAGCATGATCTTAAGCATTATGTTGGTCGCACTACGCCACTTTATCATGCGCAAAATTTAAGTAAAAAACTCGGCGGCGCACAAATTTATCTAAAACGAGAAGACCTTAATCATACTGGCGCTCATAAAGTTAATAACACCATTGGCCAAGCATTATTAGCCAAGCGCATGGGCAAAACTCGCATCATTGCTGAAACCGGTGCTGGTCAGCACGGCGTTGCTACGGCTACAGTTGCAGCCAGACTTGGATTGGAGTGTATTGTTTATATGGGTGCGGTCGATGTCGCGCGTCAGGCACTTAATGTGTTTAGGATGAAGCTTTTAGGGGCAACAGTTATTCCCGTTGAATCAGGCTCCAAAACATTAAAAGATGCACTCAATGAAGCGATGCGCGATTGGGTAACCAATATTGACAATACGTTTTATATCATTGGTACGGTTGCTGGTCCACACCCTTATCCAATGATGGTGCGTGATTTCCAAAGCGTAATTGGTAAAGAAGCTAAAGCGCAATTTAATGATCAGGTTGGCGGTTT
Source organism: uncultured Candidatus Thioglobus sp. (assembly GCA_964577715.1). Classification (GTDB taxonomy): domain Bacteria; phylum Pseudomonadota; class Gammaproteobacteria; order PS1; family Pseudothioglobaceae; genus SUP05. Next base: position 30,504 of record CAZOAA010000014.1, read on the forward strand.
GCCAGACGCGCTCGTTGCTTGTGTGGGCGGAGGGTCAAATGCAATCGGGCTGTTTCATCCTTTTATTGATGACACATCAGTGGCTATTTATGGCGTTGAAGCGGCTGGTTATGGTCTTGAAAAAGGCGGTGAAGCGCATGCGGCACCTTTGTGTGCAGGCAGTGTAGGCGTGCTTCATGGTAATCGAACTTATTTAATGGAAGATGAGAATGGCCAAATCATTGAAGGCCATTCGATCTCTGCAGGGCTAGATTACCCTGGTGTTGGTCCAGAGCATGCTTATCTTAAAGATTCAGGTCGTGCACAATACGTGGCGATTACTGATGATGAAGCGCTTGAAGCGTTTCACACTTTGACTAAGGTTGAAGGAATTCTTCCGGCTTTAGAGTCATCACACGCAGTTGCTTACGGTATTAAATTGGCTAAAGAGCTGGGTAAAGGTAAAAATATTATTATCAACCTTTCGGGTCGTGGCGATAAGGATATTCATACTATTGCTGAAATCGAAGGAATTAAGTTTTAGGCCCGAACCTGTATCAATTATTTTTATTGAAGGAGAAAATGCTGAAAAAATTTGTTATTAATTTATTAATGGCTTTAGTTTTTGGTTTTGGTGTCTCACCCTCTGTAGTTTTAGCGGATAACACCAAATTAGCTGACGAGATTCCGATTGCAGATTTGCACTTCCACCCTGAAGCTAAAATGTCTCCGTCAAAGATTTTACAGGCTATGGACGACAATAATGTTCAGTGGGCTGGTTTGGGCGTTAAATTGGGAAAATTTAAATTATGGAAAAAGTATTCTGATGAAATGGGAAGTCGATTCATCCCTTTTGCGGGCCAAAGGGAGTTTCAGGCAGCTTTTTTTAAAGGTGGCGCTTCAGCCATGGTTGATCCAGACAACCCAATACTGAGTAAATTTATAAGGCAAATAGAAGGAGATCTTGAGTCAGGAAAAGTTAAAGGCGTTGGCGAGATTTTTATTAATAAAAATTCTAAAAAAGAACGAAGACAAAATCGTAAGGTTAAACCGGACGCACCAATTTTTCGTGATTTATATCGGTTAATTGCTAAGCATAATTCTTTTTTGACTTTTCATATGGAAGGGGATTCGGACAGTATGAGGCAAATGGAAAGCCTTTTAGAAAGTGATCGGAATGGCCGAATTCTCTGGAACCATTGTGGCTCTAATACCTCATCGCGTGATGTGCGTAGGCTTTTAAAAAGAAACCCTAATTTATTTTGTGAGTTGTCAAAAAGGTATCTGGTTAAGGGTGGACAAAAAAATATATTTAGCAAAAATCAAATTGATAATGACTGGCTTAAGTTGATTGAAGATTTTCCTGACCGTTTTATGATCGGCACAGATGCGCATAGCATTAAACAATACCATCAATATATTCAAATGGTTAGGAAAGGCTTGTTGCCACACTTGAGCACATCAGCCCTTCGCAAAGTTGCACATGAAAACGCTCAACATTTGTTTGGATTGGATTAAATATGCTAAGAGTTAGTTGCTATGTTAATTAAAATTTTTTATAAATTATTACTTGCATTTATTGTTGTAATTAATTTCTCTGCAGAAGCAGCATACAAGATTACAACTCACGATTCTAGTAAGGCTTATCAAGGAACAACAATTTTTGCCGATACATCTTCATCGACACATAAGATCGTAGAGGTTGATATGGACGGAAACATTATATGGGAATACAAAATACCTATTTCACTTTATAGGGGTAGACAAGGTAAGAGAAATGGTTTGAATGATGTTGAGCTATTAAATAATGGCAATATTTTATTTAACATTCAATTAGTTGGTGCCTATGAAATTAACAGGAATGGTGAGGTTTTATGGCAGCATATTGACAATCAAATGTCTCATGATATTGATCGTCTAAATAATGGAAACACTCTGTATGTGCAGGGTTGGGTTGATAAGGGTGAGAAGCATGTTGTTGAGGTAGATGGTGAGGGTAACGAGGTGTGGTCATGGGATGGTATGGGGGACTATAATAAAAAACCCTTTTCTAAGCATAATTTTCAGGGCTGGATACATGTTAACGCTGTAACTCGAACAGGTGATGGCAATACGTTTATTAGTCTTAGGAATTTTAATAGATTTATTCAAGTCAATAAGAACGGTGAACTGGTTAGGGAAAAAATATTTGGTGGCAAAAAGGGAAAGTTGCTTAAAAAGAAAATAGGACCTCATGATCCTGAAGTTTTGTCAAATGGCAATATACTAGTACCGCTCACTGCGGTTAATAAAGTAATTGAAGTTGGATCTGAAGGCAAGGTTTGGGAATACAACGATCCTATTGGTAGAAAACCTTCCACTAGTATTCGTGATGCAAATCGTCTTCCAAACGGCAACACATTAATCGCTAAATATAATAAGATAGTGGAACTAGATAAAAATGGAAATATAGTTTGGGAGTTAGTTGTTCCATCTGTACGACATTCAAAAAAAGACCACCATAAATACATTTATAAGGCAACACGTATTAAGTAGTTCGGCTTATTTTTTTATAGGGCGCTGCCAGGTTTTCATGGTAATTTGCTTGGATCGACTTAAAGTTAGCTGATTTTCAGGCGTATCTTTAGTAATCGTAGATCCGGCACCGATTGTGGAGTTTTTACCAATGGTGACAGGGGCAATGAGTTGCGTGTCTGAGCCGACAAAGGCGCCATCTTCAATGGTGGTTTGGTGTTTATTGGCGCCATCGTAATTACAAGTAATCACACCAGCACCAATATTAACATCACTGCCCATGGTAGTATCGCCAACATAACTTAGGTGTGATACTTTTGAGCCTTTGCCAATGGTAGATTTTTTCACTTCAACAAAGTTGCCAATTTTTGCATTTTCACCAATATTGGCCTCAGGGCGAATACGGGCAAATGGGCCAATAGACGCACCATTACCAATGATGGCATCTTCAATAACTGAGTTGGGCAATATAGATACATTGTTACCAATTTGAGAATTTTTAATGATGCAGTTTGGTGCAATAACTGTATTATTGCCCAAGGTGACTTTGCCTTCAATCACTACATTAACATCAATTTCACAGTCTTGTCCAAAGCTGAGCAATCCACGGCAATCAAAACGCGTAGGATCTTTTAAGCCAAGACCTTGTTGCATAAATTTGCTTGCTTGATTTTGTTGAAAAGTTCTTTCTAATTCTGCCAATTGTGCTTTGTCATTCACGCCTGCTACCTCGTATTCATTGTTGGTTATTACCGAAGCAATGGTTTTTCCATCGCTGACTGCTGCACTAATGATATCAGTTAAATAAAGTTCACCCTGTGCATTATTAGGGTCTAACCCGTTTAAGTATTTTTTTAATAGTTCGCTGTTAACCGCCATAAAGCCAGTATTAACTTCGTAAATGTTAAGCTGTTTATCATTAGCATCTTTTTGCTCAACAATGGCTTGAATTTTGTCATTACCATCGCGAATAATACGGCCATATCCTGCTGGATCATTAAGTATGACTGAAAGTAGCGATATTCCGCTTTGTTGTGCTTGGGAGATTAGATCTTCTAAGGTTTTTTGCTTAATTAATGGCACATCGCCATATAAAACCAGAGAGATTGAGTCGTTATCAATGTGTGGCATGGCTTGTTGAACTGCGTGCCCAGTGCCTAGTTGCTCGGTTTGTTCTACCCAGTTAACGGCGTTATCTTGAATGGTTTGACGAACTTGAGTACCGCCAAAGCCATATACTACATGTATTTTATTGCAGACTTGATGTGCACAATTTAACACATGACCTAGTAGTGTCTTGTCACAAAGTGTTTGTAATACTTTTGGCTTAGCGGAATTCATGCGTGTGCCTTTACCCGCTGCAAGAATAATACCGTGAATGTGACTCGTCATTATGCTGCTTTAAAAGTCTTCAACAATAGGGTTTTGATTGAGGTATTCTTCTGTAATACCTGGAACGATAAAAGTTATGGTACCAATTACTTTTCCTTCTTTACGTCCAACGCTATAAGTTGCGGCACGCATTTTGATCGGTGCACCTTTGAATATTTCAGCAAAATTACGTGATTGACGTGATTGAGTTTTAAACTCGTCTTTACTAATAAAAGTGTATTTTATGTTGTGTTTTTTATAGGCTTCATTTTCAAAGTCAGCGATGATCTTTGTAAACTCATCTTTTGAAAAAGTATTACCACTAATTTCGATAATGTCTAGTTTTTGTTTTCCATCTTCGATAAGCGCTAAGTCAAATTGTGTTTTAAGCACATAAAACATCTTTCTAATTTTGCTGACTTTTTCCAACGGCATCATTAACACAATAGAAACCAAGCGTTCATCTAAAAAACGAAAAGCAATTTCAGCCTCTTCTCCTGAAAGTGAGTGATTTTGCATGCACAGTGTGCCACGTTCATACTTAGCTGAGCAATCTTGTAGTTTATGTGCTTTTTGCAAGAAAGATTTTGGTGTGCCAACTAGGTATTGTTTGTAAAGTTGAATTTGTTCAGCGGCTACACTATGAGTGTTAAGTAGTAGAAATAAAACAAGTAAAGTTAAGTGTCTCATGTTTAATTTAATTATTTGACTAATGACATTATAAGAGAATTACAAGGAACCTTTGAGTAAAATTAAGCACTATGAGCGATAGCTGTTATCACTGTTCTTTGCCTATTACTAAGGTTAATAGAGTTCAGGCAAAAATTAAAAACACCATAGAAGATTTTTGTTGTGTTGGCTGTGCCAGTGTGTGTCAAACTATTCATGATGCAGGCTTAGGTGCTTTTTATGATCAGCAAACTACTTCTTTATTGCCAGCAGTCAATCTAGAATATCCACTTGAGTTTTATGATTCTTCTGTATTTCAACAGCCTTTTTTAGAAATATCAGACCCAGGTACAAAAACCATTACCTTAATTAGCGATACAATTCATTGTGCCGCTTGTGTATGGTTAATTGAGAAGGCTATTGGATCACTTGATGGTGTTATGTGGGTGCGTGCTAATTTAACTGATAAGCGCATTAGACTTAGATGGAATAGTGACAAAATTAAACTTTCAGTCATTATGAAAAGGTTGGCTGATTTAGGTTACGCCGCAATGCCTTATGAACAAAATATTGCTGAAGCAAAGCAGCAACGTAGAAACAAAGAAATGCTTTATCGAATTGGGTTCTCGGCCTTTACAATGATGAATCTTCTTTGGGTTTCAGTGGCAATGTATACAGGCGCTAGTGGCGGAAAGTATCATCAGTATTTTCAATGGATTGGTTTTGCATTGGCCACACCTACTTTGTTTTACTCGGGCTATCCTTTTTTGAAAAATGCTTATATTGGCATTAAGAACCGATTTATGAACATGGATGTGCCTATTAGTATTGGCGCACTAACAACCTATTTTTATTCAGTGTATGTATTGTTTGGCTTCTCTACTAAGGGGGAAGTTTATTTTGATACAGTGGTTAATTTTATTTTTGTTATATTGATTGGCCGCTATCTTGAGGCGTCTAGCAGAAAGGCTGCTCTATCTTCTTCTAGTAGTTTGCAGCAATTACAACCTAAGATTGCATTAGTTAAAACAGATAAGACCGAACAAATCAAACCCATTGGCGCTATTGTTATTGGTGATGTTGTTTTGGTCAAACCGGGCGAGCGAATTGCTGTGGACGGCAAGATACAATTAGGCAGTACACAGATAGATGAATCATTGTTAAGTGGAGAGTCTTTACCCATTGATAAAAATAAGGGTGATGATGTTTTTGCTGGTACATTAAATACTTATGGAAGTGTTGAAATAGAGGTAACAAAGTTGCCCAAGCAAACAACACTTAGTCAAATTGTTGATTTGGTAGAAAATACTAAAACAAATAAAAGTCGCATTGTTTGCACTATTGATAAAGTCATACCATATTTTGTTTGGACAACGTTACTATTGGCGGCTATTACCTTTGTTTTTTGGTATCCACAAGATTTTGATTTGGCGTTACTCAGTGCCACCAGTGTCTTAATCATTACCTGTCCATGTGCATTTGGTTTGGCCACACCGATGAGTATTGCAGTAGCTGGTGGCGTTGCTGCAAAAATGAAAATATTGATCAAAAATGGCGATGCATTAGAAGTATTAAGTAAAGTGAAACATGTAGTTTTTGACAAAACAGGCACACTTACTTTGGGTAAGTTTAGGGTTAGCAATGTGGAGTCAAACATTAACAAAACTGATTTTTTGAATATTGTTAGCAGTATTGAAAAACACTCTGAACACCCTTTGGCTAAGGCTATTGTCGACTATGCTGACACTGATAATTATATGCAGGTGAATGGATTCAAAACAATACCTGGTGAGGGCGTGTCTGCAAAAATTGGACCTGAGTTGTATCGCCTGGGCAGTTTAAATTATATTATTAACCATGGTGCCGATAAAGACAAAGCCCTATTTACTAAGGCGGATGTATTGGAAAAACAAGGGCATAGTTGTATCTGGTGTGCCAATGAAAATAAAATTTTTGGTTTTGTATCTCTGAGTGACGAGATTAAACATGATGCCAAGGCAACGGTAGACGAACTACATAGAATGGGAAAAACTATTACAATGTTGAGTGGCGATAGCTCAGTAGTCGCCCAAACCGTGGCTAAGAACTTAGGTATTGATCGTGTGATTGCACAGGTGTTGCCTAGTGATAAGGCCAAGCACATTGAAACATTGCAAGCTGATGGCATGGTGTTGATGGTGGGCGATGGTATCAATGATGCACCTGCTTTAGTTCAAGCCAATAGTAGCGTTGCAATAGGATCTGGCGCTGATGTGAGCGTTGATAGTGCTGATGTGGTATTGTTAAAAAATACATTGATGCCGATCGTTGAAGTAATTAAGTTATCAAAAAATACTCAAAGCACAATCAAGCAAAATATTATTTTTGCCTTATCTTACAATGCCTTTATGGTGCCATTGGCAATGATGGCCAAGGTGACACCTTTATTTGCCGCTATAGCTATGCCAATTAGTTCATTGGTTGTTATTGTTAATGCTGCAAGATTAAAGGTTAAAAAGTAGAGATATTGCAAGTGAAATAGTATATAATTTGTCCTCTTTTAGAAATTACATTAAAGTTAAAAAACATGAAGGCAGATATTCACCCTAATTATAACAATGTAAATGTAGTATGTTCGTGTGGCAACTCTTTTGAAACACGCTCTACAATTGGTAAAGAAGAGCTTCAACTAGATGTGTGTTCTAGTTGTCATCCTTTTTATACAGGTAAGCAAAAAATTATGGATACGGCTGGCCGTGTTGAGAAGTTTAAATCACGTTACGCTTCATTTAAACGATAAAGCATTAAAAGTTCATAAAAAAAGCCACGAAAGTGGCTTTTTTTATGCCTGATTATCAATCAAATGTCGATATAATCATTACATTCTTTTTGATATAAAAAATTATGTCATTTGACTACATTAATGCTTTATTAAAAAAACCAGTTTCACGTACACCGATATGGGTGATGCGCCAAGCTGGACGCTATTTGCCAGAATATCGTGCAACACGCGCAAAAGCAGGCGATTTTATGAGCTTATGTAAAAGTCCTGAGCTTG
>CAZOAA010000015.1:0-36784 GCA_964577715.1 uncultured Candidatus Thioglobus sp.
GTTATGGGACAAAAAGGTTTGCATCTTAAGGTTAATACCGCATCTGGAAACTACATAGTACATGTTGCACCGCAGTGGTATATAGACAAAGAAGAGATAGTATTTAACGCAGGCGATGATATAACGGTTTCTGGATCTGAATTTTATGCAACCAAAGGCTGGATTGCAGGAAAGAATATTTATGCTGCAACTATAAATGCTCCTAATTTATCCGTACCTTTAGCAGTTAGAGACCCTAACACAGGAGAAGGCCTTTGGTCGGGTAGAAATCAAGATAGCGATATGTCTGATGAGAAAAGGGAAGATTTTCGTTCTAAAATGCGAGAAAAAATGATGAAACAAATGAGAGGCAGTGGAAGGCGCGGTCCTGGAGGACGCTAGTTTAAAAAAGCTATCATTTCTGTAGAATAAATCACCTGAATTCACTATATATTTGAGTATAATTCTCACTATTGCCGAAGTAGCACAGTTGGTAGTGCAACTGATTTGTAATCAGTAGGTCGCCAGTTCGAGTCCGGCCTTCGGCACCATTTACACAAAGGGTTTGCAGTTTATAGTTGCAGCCCTTTTTTTATGCATGTTGTATTTAGTGTCGTAATCAGGTTGTTTTTCGTATTAAAGCTGTTGAATCATGCATAAAAGTAATAAAAGTTACAAATATAGGGCAATATTGCCTTATATTTGTTGTGTATATGCCTTTTTACTGGTACACTGACAGTTCTTATTAAATAAAAGAGGAGAAAATAAGATGAAGAATGTAACAAAAATAGTTGCAATTGCAACAGTAGTAGCTTCAGCGGCAGCAACAGCAGGCTGGGGTGGTAATAATTGGGGTGGTGACAACAACTGGGGCCCGTTTGACGGTGGCTCTAACTGGGGTCCTTTCTCGGGTGGTAACAATATGGGTCCTTTCTCAGGTGGTAACAACTGGGGCCCAATGAGTGGCGGTAATAATATGGGTCCATTTATGGGCGGCTCTAACGCTGGCCCTTTTAGTGGCGCTCAAAACTGGGGTCCGTTCAAAGGTGGCAACAATTGGTTAAACAATACTGATTTTGGCACAAACTTTAACACTAAAAATACTTCAGGCGCTAATGCTTCTGGTGCGGCAGATGGTTCTGCTTCTGGTAGAGGTGATGCTAACGCTTCTGGCAAGGCAGATGCTTATGCTAAAGGTGCAGCTGATGGCTACGCTAAAGGCCAAGCTGATGCATATGCTAAAGGCTATGCAGATGGCAAGTCTTCTGGTACAGCAAGTGGTAGTGGTGCTGGTACACAGTAAGTATAGGACTTTTGCTGATAACTATGGTTAATCAGCAAGTTGTTAAAAGGAGGGTCACTTTAAGTGACTCTTTTTTTTGTCTTTTTAATAATCAGAGATGTTGAATATTATTAAATTTGGGTGTATATTAATATTATCAATAAATAATAAATGGAGAATAATATGAGAGCACTTACAAAAACATTGGCTATTGCTACAGTGGTAGTTGCCACATCAGCATCAGCTTTTTTTCATAATGATGGTTACAATCACAACAACTGGGGCCCATTTGATGGCGGTTCTAATTGGGGGCCGTTTTCAGGGGGTAACAACTGGGGCCCATTTGATAGCGGTTCTAACTGGGGGCCATTTTCAGGTGGATCTAATGCTGGGCCGTTTGATGGCGGTTCAAATTTTGGCCCATTTAATGGCATGAGTAACTGGGGCCCGTTTAAGGGTGCCAATAATTGGATGAATGACACGGACTTCGGCCTTAATTTTAATACTAAAAATACAACAGATACTAACGCATCTGGTCAGGCTGATGGATCTGCCTCTGGTAAGGCCGATGGTTGGGCTAAGGGTCAGGCCGATGGCTATGCTAAAGGACAAGCCGATGCTTATGCAAAAGGCAGGGCCGATGCATACGCCAAAGGTTATGCAGATGGTAGAGGCTCTGGCTTAATTAATAACGACAGTTATTACAGTCGACTTCCTATTAGATAATAAGTGAAAGTATCATTTAGCAAAAAAGCACTTTAACGAGTGCTTTTTTGTAATTAGTTTTTAATAAGTATGGTTAACACAAGGGTCTTTTATGCAGTGTAATATTGGTGAGTTGGATAAAAAAATACGCCTAAGCGTTGGTTTTGTTGTGCTTGCAGTAGGGTTTTGGTTTGGATCAATGTGGGGTGCACTAGGGTTTATTCCAGTTTTGTCGGCATTATTAGGCTACTGCCCTGCTTATGCAATTTTTGGCAAAACCAGTTGCCCAGAAGACTGTACTAGCTGCAAAAAGTAGAACATTTTTTGGTTTTGTCTCTCATTTGACAAATTTCTAAAATTTTTATAAATATGTCAAAAAAACATATAAATTGCTTAATAAATAAGCAGTTTTAAGCAAAAATCGTTGTTTTTCAGGTGTTTTTCGCATTATTTTCAGAGAGTTTTGATTTTTTTGAATATTTTTTCACTTAAGAATAAGACAATAATAGTGCCACTATTAGTGAAAGGACGATTGTTGTCAATACAGTTAATAAATTGTAGTTTTTTTTGATAAATGCACTTCTTTTTTCCAGATGCTCAATCATTTTCATGGATGGATAAATCATAATAATTAATACGGCCATTGCATAAACTAAGGTGATAACGTGCTCAATCATTATTATGGTGTTAAATTAAAAAAACTGATTAACCACTGTTTTTCTTTTGCTGTTTTTATAGGAATGGTTGCAATGACCTGATCTTGTTTGTCTAACACAATAAGATTGTTGTTTTTAATTTGAAGGTGCTCTTCCCCCCAGATTTGTTCTAGTTGATCTAATCTTTTCCAAAGTTCACTAGCAGGTGGCTTCTCCTTTACTTGTGTTTGTGTGCTGATGATGGCATACCCAGTCATTGTCTTTTCTAGCTTGTAGGGCATATACGGCTTAACAGCACTATATATTCTTTCTGATTTTTCTTGTGGCTTGCTTTGAATAAGCGCATTAATACCAAGCAGTAAAAAACCAGCAATTAAAGATATAAAGATAAGGTTTTTAGTTGTCATAAGATAAGCATAGTTTGTTTAGTACATTATCGCTGATAAATTACAAATTTTATTGATCTAAATCAATCTTAGATTTTATTAATTGGTTATTATTAGCAGTATTAAATTAATAGAGCTATTTATGGAATTTATAGAATTAGAGGGCGGTTATTTGGTTATCGCTTTGTTTATATTGGCAGTTACCATGTTTGTTACTACCCGAGCCTTTATGCCAAAAGGCGCTTTCAAAAAAGGCATGTTTTATGTGTTCTTAATTTTAGCGCTATTTATTGGTGTGCACTTTAGCGTAACTACCAGTAGAATGCAAAGTGTTGCTAATGCTTTTGAGCAGGGGGGCGATATTATCTGTGAGAATAGAGCAATTCGAAAAGTAGCGCAATCACTTGTGATTAATCGCTCAAGAGGCTGGGTTCTGAGTAACAATATCTTTAGTTCTAGTGAGTATAGTAGAGTTTTTCATTCTGCTAGGTGTTTAGTGGTTGATGAGTAGCCATTAAATTATTTTTGTATTTCTTGACCTGGGTCAATATATTCAAAAAAGCAATCACTTAAAATCGAGTTAAATTGATTTTAATTTAAAGGACTGTACATGGACCCAGCTGTAATTATCAGGCCTGAAATTGCCCTAGATGATTTTTTACCTATTTTTCTATCCTCTTCATTTGTGCTTTTATTTGGGGTGTTTTATGTGGGTATTTACGCACTAGTAAAAATGGGCACTATTAAATCATTTTATATGCCAGCGGCTTATTTGTTTTGGGTCGCTCAAACCTATTCTATGTATTTACTTTCAACGCTACTTGGTAATGATCCGTTTACAACTAAGGTGCTAATTTTGGCAATGTTTGGTTATTTGGTTGTGCCACATTTGTATTACCACTTAAATGTTCAATCTGAAAAAAGATATGAGCATTCAACAAAATAAAGGGAGGAAAAGTGTCTAATAAAACAGTTTCAGTCTGGACGGATAACCATTTTTGGAAACGTTCAGCCGCATGGGTAACGGGGTTTTCAGCTATTTTATTAATATGGCTGACTTTTGATACCACAAGTCAAATCACTCAGGGCACTGATGCAGATATGCAAAAAGACGCTAAAGGTCTGTATTTTTCTAAAAGAGTGCCGTCTGCTACAGTAATTAACTACAAGATTGGTTATGAATATAGCGATAAACGAGGCCACGAAGTGCCAACGATTAATGGCAAAGAAAAATTTTTTGGTCGGGACGATTACTCTGAACAAGAAGCGGCAGATTTATTACATTTAGGCAAACTTGGAACCCAAGCTAAAAACTGTATGAATTGCCATACTTTATTGGGTAATGGCGCTTATTATGCGCCAGATTTAACCAAGGCTTGGTTAGATCCTAAATGGAAGTTGATGATGGCTATTACACAAAAGAAAACACGAGAAGAAGCAATGGCTGAGTTTTTACAGCACCCTTCTAAATATCCGACTCATTCAAGAAGAATGCCTGATCTTAACATTACTGCTGCAGAGGCAAAAGGCATTGTTGCATTCTTAAAGCATATGAGTGCAATTGATACCAACGGTTTCCCTAGAAATTTCGCTAAAAAAGATATCACCCTTCGTGAGAGGAGCGCAAAATGATAACAACAACATCTTATCAATCAAAAAACCTAGCGACAATGTACTTTACGGTTGCTACGATTTTATTTGGTGCACAATTATTAATGGGCTTGGTTGGCGCTATTCAGTTTTTATATCCAGAATTCTTATTTGAAATCTTTGATTTCAGTGTTGCTAGAACTGTACACATTAATGCCCTTGTGGTTTGGATGCTTTATGCAATGATTGGATCTGTGTATTTTCTACTGCCTGATGAAACTGGCATAGAAACGGTGGGCGTCGGTCTTGGAAAACTCGGTTTTTATGTATTCACCGCAGCGATCACTGTTGTGGTGCTGGTATACATTTTGGTACAAATTGGGCCAGCTGCAGAATCAACGATTTGGCTAATTAATGAGGGCAGAGAATACCTAGAGGCACCAAGATGGGCCGATATAGGGATTGTTGTTGTTGTTTTAATCTTTGTTTACAATGTTTATGCAACAGCAATTAAAGGTGAAAGAACCGGTATTGTTACTGTGCTGATGGCAGATTTATTGGCCTTAGCGGGCTTATACCTTGCTGGAATGTTTTTTGTTGACAATATTTCGGTTGATCAATTTTGGTGGTGGTGGGTTATTCACTTGTGGGTTGAGGCTACTTGGGAAGTGTTTGTTGGCGGTTTAGCGGCTTATGGTCTGATCAAGATGTTAGGTGCTAGTCGACAAGTGGTTGAAATGTGGCTGTGGGTTGAAGTAGCTATGCTTTTTGGCTCTGGTATTTTAGGGCTTGGTCATCACTATTTTTGGATTGGTACACCTGAATACTGGTGGGAAATTGGCGCCTTATTCTCGGCACTTGAGCCACTGCCATTGGTCGCAATGTTTGTGCATGTAATTTATGATTGGGGCAAACAAGCAGGCATTAAAGGCAGTAAGACTATTAATAATTCGCCAGCATTTGCATGGTTTGTGATGAATGCATTTGGTAATTTCTTAGGTGCGGGTATTTGGGGATTTTTCCACACCTTGCCACAGGTAAATATCTACACGCATGGTACTCAATTTACTAATGCACACGGACATTTGGCATTTTTTGGCGCTTATGCGACTATCTTAATTGGTATGTTTTATTTAAATGTACAGAATAAAAATGGCATTGAGAGAATGAGATCAACCTTTAATTCAAAAATGGCGATTACGCTTATTTCTCTGGGTGTGATGGGCATGACGATAGCGCTTACTGTGGCAGGCTATGGGCAAGTGCTGGTTGAAAGAGCGCAAATGGGCGCAACCTGGGATGCATTCTTTATCTCTCAACAAGCACAATGGTTTGTACAAGGTATGGGCTGGAGGCTTGCAATGGGTATTGTAACCATTGTTGGGTTTGTCTATCTTGTTATTGATTTATTAAGTATTAGCAAAGCTAATCATAATACCTAAGGAGGCTATATGACTTTTATTGAACCGTTTACAGACATGGTGCCAAGTTTTTTTGGTATGTTGAATCAGGGGCCGCTAACACTGACTATTTTCTTACATACCATTATTATTTTGCCGATGTTTTTTATCTATAGGCAAGAAAAGGCAAGATTAGAAAAAGAAGGTAAATAGAAAAGATATTGAGCGTTTTTAGTCGTGGATGCATTTATCTGTTTGAAAAAATGCACAGCTTGATCCAGTAACTTTGTCGCAGTATTTACAAAGCTCGTCACCACTTTGTAGTTTAATTTTTTTGTTTTCAAGTACAACACCGTCTTGTTTGAGTTCGGTTAGTGCCCTTGAGAAAGATTCAGGCTTCATGCCTAAATAAGAGGCGATTAACGATTTAGAATAAGGCAGCTCAAAGGTGTTGTTAATTTTGGCATGAACCAAGTACCAGCCTACTTTTTCTTTGGCGGTTTTTAGCTGAAGCACTTCGGCAGAAATCATTAGTGTTTGCACACTATCAGCTAAAAATTTAATAACATTATTTGAAAATTGGTGACTCTTGGCACTAAAGTTATTGACCGCCTCTTCAGTAAAGAAAAATAAAGTGGTATTTTTAACAAATTCGGCGCACACATCGTAATAGGGTGAGAAGTGCATTGGAGAAACGCAATCTCCTTTATCAAGTATATTTAATACAATCTCATCGCCCTTTTCATCAATTTTAGTGAGCTTGAATAATCCTTCATACACAATGTAGAGTTTTGCATGCTCTTCCATATCGAAGGTAACCATCTCTCCTTTATGAAATTGTTTAACTTGCATTGAACGAAAGAAACTGGTCAGGTCATCATCTAAGACGCCTTTGAACAATGGAAGCTTCGATAAAAAGCGGTGGTATTTATTAAAATGTTCTTTCGTTGGAATCATGTTGGTAATTTTAACACTTGGTTAAATAGGTTATTTTCTATTTTCTTGACCTAGGTCAATTATTGCTAATTTTGATTTTGTTATAATGGAAACTCTCCCCCGAGGTTGGCATTGCCAACCTCAACCTATTCTTAAGGTCTCTACAGTGTAGGGGCCTTTTTAATTATAATGATGAGTATGAGCCTATTTGATGCATCGCTGATAAAAAAGTATGACCAGTCTGGGCCAAGGTATACCTCCTATCCAACAGCGAATAATTTTGCTGAGTTCTCATTTAAAGATTATAAAAAACAGGCTAATTTAAGTAATACTCGTAATAATCCAATTTCACTATATTGTCATATTCCTTTTTGTGACACAGTGTGTTTTTATTGTGGATGTAACAAGGTTGTTACTAAGGACAAGGCTAAGGCCGAACCATATTTAAACCGATTATTCATAGAGATTGATAGGCAGGCCGAGCTGTTTGACGATTCTCGAGTGGTTGAGCAAATGCATTTTGGTGGCGGCACCCCAACTTTTTTATCTAATGAACAGATTATTGCATTGAGCGAAAAACTGCAAGAATGCTTTGTATTTTCAGATAAAGGCGAATACTCTATTGAGATCGATCCTCGTGGGGTTGATGAAAAAAACATTAAAGCTTTATCAAAAGCAAGGTTTAACCGTATTAGTTTGGGTGTGCAAGACTTTAATCCAGCAGTACAAAAAGCTGTTAATAGGATACAAAGTTTTGAGCAGACTAAATCGGTGATTGAAATCTCTAGAGAAAACGGGTTTGAGTCAGTCAGTATTGATCTAATTTATGGTCTTCCAAAGCAGTCGGTGCAAACTTTTAAGACCACGTTAAATCAAGTAGCAGAATTGCGACCTGATCGTATTTCGTTGTTTAATTATGCACATTTGCCAGAGTTGTTTAAGCCCCAGAGGCGTATCAATGTTGATGAGTTGCCATCTGCTGATGAAAAATTAGCTATTTTTAAATATTCAATGGATTTTTTATTATCAGAAGGCTATGTTTATATTGGCATGGATCACTTTGCATTGCCAGAAGACCCGCTCGCAATTGCGCAAAGAAAGGGGCAATTGTATCGTAATTTTCAAGGCTATTCTACTCACGCGCAGTGCGACATTATAGGCTTGGGGCTAAGCTCTATTGGGCAGGTTGGCGATTCATTTAGTCAAAATGAAAAAAACCTTGAGCATTATTATGAGCAAATTGATCAGGGCGGATTGGCAATTATAAAGGGGCAGATAATTAATCATGATGACAAAATTCGTAGAGCCGTTATTATGGACCTAATTTGCCATTTTCAGTTAGATTTTTCTAAGATTGAAAAGCTTTTTGACATTGTATTTAAGGATTATTTTTCTAAAGACTTGCCAAGGCTTAATGAGATGGAGGCAGACGGATTGTTAAGTATTAATGCTAATTCAATTCAGGTAATGGATAAAGGCAAGTTGCTGATTCGTAATATTTGCATGGTATTTGATGCTTATTTAGCAAGTAGCAAAATCCAATTTTCTAAAACTATTTAGTTTAGCGAATAACATCAAATTCAGGGTTAATTTTTAGTTCAAATACACTTTGATCAATTTGTGGGTTGGTTGTAACGTTGTCAAAAATAATAACGATTTTTTGCCCCAGAATATTATTAACAGAAATTGCATATAAGGTGTTTTGCTTGAATGCAAACAACAGGTTTGTGTATTCACTATTGGTATTATTTGCGCGGTAGAAATCGATATTATTTTCTCGATAAGCAAATTCTGGCGTGTTGTTGTTTGAGGCTGGTTTGTTAATAAGCCAGTAAAGTGGCGTTTGAGAAATCTCCTGTATTTTTTGTAATGTAGCTTGTTCAAGTTCTGTATCAATGAGCCATAATTCATTGTTATTGAGCAGCAAAATTTGCTCATTAGGTTGTGTGGTATGCCAGCGCAACTGTTGGGGTCGATTAAATAAAAGTTGACCAGATGAGGTGGCGACAAGAGTATTTGTATCAGAATAAGTATTTTGTTTAAAGTCAGCGCTTAGTGAATCTAGCGCGTTAAAAAAGTCATTAAACTGATTGTTTGCAACGCTATTATGGCCCAGTGCTAACAGCCATACAAATAGAAAGAATTTATTCATCCGTTATGGGTTCTGGCGCTAGCACTTCACGATTACCGGCACTGTTCATTGTACTAACAACGCCACTGGCCTCCATATCTTCAATAATGCGCGCAGCGCGGTTATAACCAATACGCATGCGTCGTTGTAGGCTAGAAATTGAAGCACGTCTGCTTGAGGTAACAATTTGTACTGCCTCATCATAAAGCGGGTCAAGTTCGCCACCACTGCCACTACCATTGCTTGTGCCCTCATGTGAATCGGCTGATTCGCTATGCGCATTAAGAATTCCGTCTAGATAATTGGTTTCAGAGTTTTTACGTAAAAAACTAACCACACGAGAGATTTCACCATCATCAACAAAGGCGCCATGCACACGGGTTAGGTGTGAGATGCCTGGGGTCATGTAGAGCATGTCGCCCATGCCGAGCAATTGTTCAGCGCCACCTTGGTCAAGAATAGTGCGTGAGTCAACTTTTGATGAAACTTTAAAGGCGACACGTGTTGGCACATTAGATTTAATTAAGCCAGTAATCACGTCGACACTCGGACGTTGCGTGGCGATAATTAAATGGACGCCAGCAGCACGGGCCTTTTGTGCTAGACGTACAATCAGCGCCTCAACGCGTTTAGCTTTTGCTCGATCTTCTTGAGCAAGTGCACCGAGCATATCAGCATACTCATCAATCACTAGCATAATTAGTGGCAATGCCTCTAACTCAGGCGCCTTCTCGCCTTCTTCGGCAGTTTTTTCATTAAAGGATGGATCAAGTAATGGCTTGCCCTTATCCTTAGCTTTTTTAAGTTTTTCATTAAAGCCGTCGATATTACGTACGCCAAATTTGGCCAGTAGGGAATAACGACGCTCCATTTCATTAACACACCACCAAAGTGCGCTAGCAGCCTGATTCATATCAGTCACAACTGGTGTGAGTAAGTGTGGAATATCAGCATAACAAGCAAGTTCGACAATTTTAGGATCGATCATAATCATGCGTACTTGATCTGGTTTAGCTTTGTAAAGCACACTTAAAATCATGGCATTAAGCCCAACAGATTTACCCATACCAGTTGCACCTGCAACTAATAAGTGCGGCATTTTTGCTAAATTAGCGATTATCGGGTGTCCGTTAATATCCTTGCCAAGACCCATTGTAAGAACAGAGCTAGATTTGGCAAATTCTTCAGAGGCGAGAATTTCCTTTAGTCCAATCATTTCTCGTTCTGTATTTGGAATTTCTAAACCGATAACAGGTTTGCCTGGAATGACATCAACAATACGCACACTTTCAACCAGTAGAGCACGAGCCAAGTCTTTATTAAGGTTCATAATTTGGGAAACCTTAACACCCGGTGCTAAAGAAACCTCAAACTGAGTAACAACAGGGCCTGGAGTAACAGTAGTGATGGCAACTTCAAAGCCAAAATCTTTTAACTTTATCTCAACTTGGCGAGACATATCTTCAAGCATTTGCTCAGAATATCCAAGCGTATTGGCAGTGATTTCATTTAATAAATTTAAATCTGGCAAGCCACTTAGTGGTGTAGTGTTAAATAAGTTTGAAGATGCCACTGGCTTGATTTTTTTATTGGGCTTGATTTTTGCAGACTTTACTTTTGCCATTACGCTTGAGTTTGGCGCGTTAGGTTTAGTGGGTTTGATAACTACCTTGGCTGCTTTTTTGACTTTAGCATTAGCACGTATTTGCGCTAATTTGGCATAAAGTGAGCTCAAAATATTTGTTGTTGATGCAAAAATTCTTATCCAAGAGGCGGTGCTGGCAATACTAAAACTGACCATCATCATACTAAGGTAAATAACAAAAGATACCGAGCCAAATAGTTTGCCAAAATATTGGTGCATTGAATAACCTACATCACCTCCAGCAATAGAAGCTCCGCCTTCTAATGGATTAGGAGCGTCTTGGGATAAAAATGCTGAAGTGAAAAGTACCAATAAGATAAAAGCAACAAAACGAACAACAAAAACAAAACGCGGATTGGGCGCCTCGCCTATATTTTGATGAGTTTTATAGCCAAGCCATATTAGCGCAATAGGAATTAAATACGAACTATAGCCAAAAATAGATAGTGATACATCGCTCAAGTAAGCACCGATAACACCAGCGTGATTAAGAGCACTTGACCCAAGTGCCGCGTCTCCAGACCATGGATTCTCATCGGGAAAGTAACTCAGTAGTGCTACCAAATAGATAAGACCAGAAGCGATAAATACAATTGATAATATTTCGCTTATTGCCCTAGACCTAGGTTTTATATTGCGTTTGTTGGGCTTAACAGAGTTATTTTTTTTCAAGGGGAATTGCGCTTGCTTTATAATATTTGTAACTGTGTATAAGTATAAAGGATTGGTATTCGTATGAGTGAAAATAAACATTGTAAAGTATTGATTGTTGGTTCAGGTCCTGCAGGATATTCTGCAGCTATTTATGCTGCAAGAGCAAACCTAAGCCCTGTTATTGTAAGTGGTATGGAACAAGGCGGGCAGCTAATGACAACAACAGAAGTAGATAATTGGCCAGGCGACAATGCAGGTGTTCAAGGGCCTGATTTAATGGAGCGCATGAAACAACATGCACAACGTTTTGATACACAAATTATTAATGATAGCATTGTATCAGTTGATTTTTCGTCTCGTCCTTTTGTGTTAAACGGGGGCAGTACGACTTATACGGCTGATGCAGTAATTATTGCCACAGGTGCAAGTGCGCGTTACTTAGGCTTAGAATCTGAAGAGGCTTTTAAAGGAAAGGGTGTATCTGCTTGTGCAACGTGTGATGGTTTCTTTTATCGTGGGCAAAAAGTAGCGGTGGTTGGTGGCGGTAATACAGCTGTTGAAGAGGCACTATTTTTATCAAATATTGCCGATCATGTGACCATTGTTCATCGGGGTGATAAGTTTTCTAGTGAAAAAATTCTTTCAGATCAGCTGATTGAAAAATCAAAAACTGGCAACATTACCATTGAGTTTAATCATAATCTTGATGAAGTGCTAGGAGATGATATGGGCGTTACCGGCCTTCGACTTAAAGATAACGACGGCAACACTAAAGAAATAGATGTACACGGGGTATTTATTGCAATTGGCCATAGTCCAAATACAGGTATTTTTGAGGGACACTTAGAGATGAATCACGGTTATCTTCAGGTACAAAGTGGCACACAAGGCAATGCCACACAAACCAGTGTGGAAGGTGTGTTTGCAGCGGGCGATGTGGCAGATCATATTTACCGTCAGGCCATCACCTCAGCAGGCTCAGGCTGTATGGCAGCACTTGATGCAGAAAGATTTCTAGGTGATTAGTTTTTAAAGTTCAGATATATAATTTGTTGGTATAATTTCACCTTTCTGGCCACATAGCTCAGTTGGTAGAGCAAGGGATTGAAAATCCCTGTGTCCCTAGTTCAATTCTAGGTGTGGCCACCATCCAAATATTTCAAACAGCACAAAGCATATCCCAGGTTTTCTAGTTCTGATTTCATTGTGCTTTTCAGTTGCTTATTTCTAGTTGCGTACAATATACGTACATTGAATCGCTAATCGTCTACAAAATGTCATCATGATTGCATGTTATCTTTTATATATTGAATGGAGTTTCAGATAGAATAGAAAAAATAAATAAAAAAAAGAGGGAGGTTCTGTGAAAAAGACATTCATAGTGTTGCTTTTTTTAAGCCTAGTTACAACATCACATGCTTTTAAAGAGGGTAAAAAATTTAAAGGAAAAGGGTTTAAGTCTTTTGATAGCTCTCGTTCATTTAATCAATCTCAAAAAGGAAATTATAAATTAAGCTCCTTAAAGGAAAGCTTTCCTGAAGGAGTTAACTGTCCGGCAATTGCGTCACCATTTGGCTCACCAACTAGATATGACGGGAGCAAAAGACCAACTTCAGCACCGGGTGGAGGAAGGCACGGAGGTATTGATATTTCTCTTGATATAGGCACGCCACTTTTGTCTCTATCTTCGGGGAAAGTTATTGCCAAAGGTAAAGGCGGAAGAATGTTAGGTACGTATATATGGTTGCAATATTCGCCAGATGATACTAGTTTACCATTTTGGTTGTATGCAAAATATCAGCACCTTGACTCAATGTCAGAACTAGACATTGGAGATGTAGTAAAAACTGGTCAAACAATTGGATACGCAGGCAAAACAGGCACAACTGGTGGCCATTATGGTAGTTCAGGCTATCCTCATCTACACTTGTCAACCTGGAAAGGAGAGGGTAGCGATTACAAGGTTAGAGGCTCTAAAGTAATGGTTTCAGGGATGAAAAATTTAAACACTCTGGTTTTGTATAAAAAACTTGGTTTGAGTTCAGGAGCAAGGGTTAATGTCCCTTATCAAATGGACGACGGTGAGCAGTTTTTAAAAGGCACCAATATGGTTTATCCAGTTGGCTGCAAATATAATAATTAATTTATTGTATATGATTAAATTAACTATAGCTGTGTTCACAGTGTTAGTCTCGCTTACACTTGAATCGTTTGCTCGTTGGAATGATATGCAATACCCTAGCCCTCCTAGTGGATTACATTTACCTTTTGATATTGACGACATAAATACATATCGTGTTAACTTAAACCCCTTTGGAGTTGTCAGGTCTTTTAAAGATCGTCCTGAATATGGCCACAGTGGAATTGATATACCATTAAAAGATAAAAGCCCACTATATGCTGTCTCTGATGGAGTTGTTATAAAGAAAAGAGATAGCACTAAAGTGGGTTCTGATATATTACTTTTACTTAATAAAAACACTTATCAGGATGAAGGCTGGATATTTATTTATGAAAGTATAGAGCTTGGGCCAGGAATTGAAGTTGGAAGTAAAATAAAAAAAGGACAGTTAATTGCAAAAAAGAAAGGCGAATCTTTTTCAACACACCTTCAGCTTAGTTATTGGAAATCTCCTTATTATCACAATCATAAGTGCTGGGTTGATAACTTAGAATCTGAAGAGTTTAAAAGTTATTTTAAAGAGGAGTTTTCACAACTAAGAAACTTTATTGACTTCTGGAAGTCAAAGGATGAATTTAAAGGCCTATTGGATAGATCGTTATATTCAAATGGTCCACAACTTTGTTATCCGTTAGGAACCGATGTTCGTTAAACTTAAACAATGAGACTACGAATAATTATATTAATTATATTTACCCTCTCCTTTAAGTTGTATGCTTTGGAAGAAGAATTTTTTGTTAAAAAATACGATTCAGCGAAGGCATATAACGGAACAACCATTTTTTCATTTAATGCAGATTGGTTAAATTCAAGAATTATAGAAGTTGATATGAACGGCAATATTGTCTGGCAATATCGTATTCCTAACCACTTAAGAAAACTTAAAGAACGTTCAAAAGGTGGAATGTTGATGGATGTTGAGCGCCTTATTAATGGAAACACGCTATTTAATATTAGTGAATCTGGAATCTATGAAATAGATAAGAGTGGAAATATAGTATGGAGGCATTTAGATATTGAATCGTCGCATGATGTAGATAGACTGGATAATGGCAATACCCTGTATGCTAGGGGCTGGGTTCAGAGAGGCGAGTCTCATGTTATAGAGGTTGATCATAATGGAGAAATAGTTTGGGAATGGGATGGACTATTAGAGTTTAATAAGGAGCCATATACTGAGATTCAAGAAACAGGATGGATGCATGTAAATGCCGTTGAGCGTTTGAATAATGGAAATACCATGATTAGTATTAGGAATTTTCATATGGTAATCGAAGTCAACCAAGAAGGGAAAATTGTTAGAAAACAAGATTTTGATTGTCACAGTGATTGGTATGGGATTGAAAGACCTGGCTTACCAAAAGGATGTAGACCGCATGAACCTGAAATAAATGAAGAAGACAACACTATGTTGGTTGCAATAAGTAGACCACATAAAATATATAAAATAGATTTAAGTACAGGGAAAATTATTTGGAATTGGAAAGGTCGCAAGTCTAAGAGACTAAGGGATACTGATAGACTATCTAATGGCAATGTACTCATTCAAGATAACAATAAGTTAACTGAAGTAACGCCAGAAGGCGAGACTGTTTGGCTTCTAAAGGTTCCAGGACTGCATTGGAAGAAGGCGAATGCTGGAAAAGCACTTTATAAAGCACAAAGGATTCCATATTACAACGATAATGCCACAATCTCATCTAAAGAAATTATTACTAAATTAGATGAAGTTCCATATATAAGTAGTGAACTAACGCCACTAAAAGAACTTGCCGTTGTTAATGATATTTATATTGGCAGCCTGGCTCAGCAAATACATACAGCTCGAGGACATGGTATTGATTACAAGCATACAGGGTATATAAGTTTATTACAGAAGCATTTTGATTTATTAATTGTGGACAATGGAATGTACATGAGACAAATACAAAAAAAACCAGGTAGGTGGAATTTTTCTAAATTTGATGAAGTTGTTGAATATGGGAAAAAGCACAAAATGCGAATGAGGGGTCATCCACTTGTTTGGGGCAATGACAATGCTGGCAATGACTGGCATCCAGTTCCAGATTGGGTCCGGGATGGAGACTTCTCTAGAGAACAAACGATTGAAATAATGTACAAACATATCAAGTCTTTAATGGAAAGACATAAGGGTGATATAAAAGAATGGGTTGTTGTGAATGAGCCAATTGCGAACTCTAAATATAGCAATTTCAAAGTTAAAGAAAATGTATGGACTAGAAAAATAGGCGAAGATTATGTCGAATTAGCTTTTAAGTTTGCTCGCGAAATTGATCCTGATGCTAAATTAATTATTAATGATTGGGGCGTAGATTATATTGGTCAATACAAACAGTGGAGTGATAGACCTGAAAGCTTCTATCAATATGTTAAACACCTTGTAGACAAAGAGACGCCAATCGATGCTGTTGGATTTGAGTTTCACTTAACAGTTGGTGATGAAATTTATGACTCTTGGAAAAAAGACAATCCTACTGTGGATAGTATATTAAAAAACCTTCAGAGATATAATGAACTAGGGTTAGATGTGCATATTACAGAAATGGATGTCAAAATTAAAGAGCCTGTATCTAAAGAAGAATTAGAAAAACAAGCCGAAATTTATTCTACTGTATTAGAGGCTTGCCTTCAAATGAGGCACTGCAAAAGTTTCTCTGTATGGGGGCATGACGATGGGCATTCTTGGATACCACGTCATTCCCCAGGGTTTTCTGCAGCCACATTGTTTGACAATGATCTTAAGCCCAAACCAGCTTATCATTCTGTCGTTAAAATTCTTGAAGAATTTTCGAATGATAAGTTGCATGTTGAATAGCCTCTAGATCGGTAACCTATTAAAAAAGCGCACCAAAAGGTGCGCTTTTTTGTTTGTAAGCTATAAAAAGCCTAAACGCCTGGCATGTAATTCATTACTAAACCAATAATGATTAGTGTTAAAAATGCACCAGCTAGCATTGCCATTGCAACACAAACTTGGGTGATGCCACATTTTGGTGAACCAATCTCTTGGCCGTCGTACTTCATCATATTAATTTCCCCTCAAGATAATAATAATTATATTTTTGTTACTTCAGGGGCAATATTAACATAATTAAATACCTTGGCATGACTATCAGTTATGTCTAATATTGGATAAATATAGTGTTATTTATTCTGTAAAACGGCTCTTAGAATGAAATGCGAGCGCTTTTACCATAAAAATGTACTATATTATGATTTATTTATATAATAAACTTGACATATTAGAATTCTATGATATAATAGTTGGCATGTCACCACTCTCCCCCAAGAATTATTCTCTCCTCAAGAGATAAGGTGGTGGCATACTCTAATTTAGTTAAAAATCAAATAAAAATGAAAAAAATGCTGATCAAAACAACTGCACTAACGCTATTATTAATTGGCACTAGTGTATCTGCAAAATCTGAAAAGTCTGATCATGGTTTTGATTTGTCTGAAGTATTTGATATTTTCCCAAAAACATCTGTAAAAAAACAAGACAGTGATTTTTACAGCTATAGTAATAGAGTTTATAACTATGGCAATAGAGGTTATGATTTTGTTGTTGATGCAATTCCAAGCTTTTTGAAAACTACAAAAAATCAGGTTGCAAGCCTAGAAGAAAATAAGCGTTAATAAACAACCATTGCGTTGATCGCAGCACTGCTTGGTTGGTTTAACAAGTCATTTCTTACTCGAATTTTAAGTTGCGAAGCGGTTGGCTTTGATCTCATTCTGGCGGTAAATTTTTTATCTTTGTAAGATAGCTTAACACGATAGCCTTTAAGTGATCTTGAAATGCGTTTTTTGTAATTAACATTCCAGCAGTTTTTTGCCATTCTGGGTGTTGTTGCTTGGCAAGGCTTGGTAATTTTTTGAACACTATGGCTCATGTAAATAGGTTCAATTGAGTCAATGGTTGCATTGACTACATTTGTTCTAGCAAATGTGTTGCTAGAAAGTAAGAATAGAGAGCTTAGGATAAAAGCAACTACTCTTATGGGGCGTATCTTTATATGTTTTTTCATAGCTCCCTTGTAAAAAAATTTACAATCTATATTATATTCTTCTAATATTGTGGTATAATATTGTCAGAAGATCATATTCTCTCCCCCGAGATACATTTATTGATTTTCTATTAGGTGGTCGTTTTTTTTATTCTCCTCAAGTTTAGTTAGGCGGCCACCTCCTCCTCAAGATAAATGACTTTCAATAAACGCTATCATAGACATTTGCAAACACTTTGCAACACTATCATTAGAGCATAATTTTATGATATGGTTATATTATCAGCGTCTAAAGTAGAAAATATGCTTTAAAGTACTGCTACAAAAGCATTAATGCAAGGTTTCCGGGCTAATATAGTCCTGCTTTGATGGTTGTAATGTTTCTTGGATTAGTAGTGTTCCCATGCGAACAAACTCAATAATTTCATTTAAATCTTGGGCATTTTGCTCATTATTGGGCATATCGGCATCAAGTTTAGAGATTTCGCTGAAATCTTTAATCATCTCCAGCACGTCTTCATCGTGTGTTTTGACCTTGTAAAGACCTAGTCCTACTAAGAACCCTTGGCACCATTGTGTTAAGGTTTGTGCTTGTTCTGATAATCGGCAACTTTCATCAGCAATCAGTAGTTGGAAGTTAAGTGTTTCATCACTTAGCTGTGAGAGGGTATTGTTATAAATTTGCGCTAGATTTTCATGTGCTGTCTTTTCATTAAGATTATTAAGATCAATGCTAACGAGTACTTCATTAAGCCAATCATCTAAGGTGAGGTCTGGCTTGACACAGGCAAATCCACAAAGAATGCCATGAGCACTGGAGATTGTATCGTCAGTATTTAATGGGTGTAGTGTAGTTTTTAGCTCGTCATAGTCAAATTGCGTGCTCATATTTATGATTTACCTGCAAGAATATCCATGACTGCCATACGCACGGCAATACCATTGGTAACTTGTTGAAGAATAACGGATTGAGCTCCATCAGCAATATCTGAGTCAATTTCAACACCTCTGTTAATAGGGCCGGGGTGCATAACGATGGCATCGCTCTTAGCAAGTGCAAGGCGCTCAGCAGTAAGCCCGTAACTATCAAAGTATTCTTGTTCATTAGGAATATCAGCTGCAAGCATGCGTTCTTTTTGTAGGCGTAACACCATCACTACATCACAGTCCTTAATGCCTGCTTGAATATCATCAAAGCAATTAACAGTAGAGCAGCGTTTTGCATCGTGTTGTAACCCGGGTGGTGCAATAAGGCGAATATCGGTGGTGCCTAGTGTTTTTAAAGCTTGGATGTCAGAGTGTGCAACTCGAGAATGCACAATATCGCCAATAATGCCAACGCTTAAATCTTTAAAGTGTTTTTTATGTTGACGGATGGTTAGCATATCTAGTAGTGCTTGAGTGGGGTGTGCATTAACACCATCACCTGCATTAAGAATAGCAACACCATCAATATTTTCAGCAACATGGTGAGGCAGTCCGTTTTGTTTATGACGAATTATAAACATATCAATCTGCATGGCTTTAAGCGTATGCATGGTATCAAGTAGTGCCTCGTTCTTTTTGATTGCTGAGTTAGCAAGATCAACGTTAATAACACTAGCGTTGCTACTCATGGCTGCGATTTCAAACGTGTTACGTGTACGAGTTGAGGGCTCGAAAAATAGATTAGCAACCGACATGTTGTCTAATGCTTTGGATTTTTTGAGTCTGCCTGCTGGATCGATAAGATTATCAGCAATATCAAGAATGTGAGTTAGATGGTTTTTGGATAGCCCTTCAAGGCCTAATAAATGGATTAGCTTACCAGAGCTATCTAGCTGTGCATTGTTGCTAATCGAGTCTGCTTTCATTTAACCAAGTTTGTAATATTAACTGTGCAGAGCGTTTATCAACATCTGAGCGCTCGGCATTCGGGTGATAATGATTATATTTTAGTTGGTTTTTAGCATCAATTGAAGATAAATACTCGTCGATTAAAACTGATTTGATTTGGTAACGCTTTTCAAGTTTTTTGGCAAATGATTTGGCAATTAGTGTCATTTCTTGCTCTTTTCCATCTTTATCGTAGGGCAGGCCAACTATAAATAAATCAACAGAATGTTTAGAAATTATTTGGTCAAACCCTTCCCAATTAGTCGACCCATTTTTATGATGAGTAACAACCTCAATACCACTGGCATGGTTAGTTAAACTATTGGCGATAGCAACACCAGTTCGTTTGGTTCCAACATCAAAGCCTAGGTAAGTTTGAATCATTGTAGCTGTTGAAACAACTGGTAGCCTACATAGCCATCAATAGGCAGGTTATTTGCTTTTTGATAGGCGCGAGTGGCACTGCGTGTTTTGGGTCCAGAAATGCCATCAGGCTCCCCTGTATCAAACCCCAGTTGGTTAAGTGTGGTTTGGATATGTTTAATATTATCACGACTAAGAGAGGGTTCAATAACAGGATCGGCAAAGAGTGCACGCGTGCCTGATAGACGATCAGACAAATGACCTACAGACAAGGCGTACAAAATAGAGCGGTTCCATCTAAGGATCGCATGAAAATTTCGATAAACTAAAAAAGCGGGCCCGTTATAACCCATTGGTAAAACTAAAGAAGCCTTAATATTTGAGTGTGGTAGAGGGTTTTTTTGCGCATTTAAAACACCTAGATTGCTCCATTCGTTAACTGTTTTTTTAATACTAAGGTTAGAGAGTTGATAGTCAAAATTCTTAGGAATAACAACCTCTCTGCCCCAGCGTTCGCCTCGGTGCCAGCCAATTTTTTGTAAAAAGTTAGCCGCACTGGCAAAGATATCTTGTTCGTTATCCCACAAACCAATTTTTCCATCGTTATCAGCATCAATTCCGTAACTAGCAACGTTTGTTGGCATAAACTGTACATTGCCCATAGCGCCTGCCCATGAGCCTTTAGCGCCTATTGGAATTTTGCCATCATCAATGAGTTTTAATAGGCTTAGTAATTGTTCGGTGAAGAATTCTGAACGGCGCTCGTCAAAACTTAAAGTAGCCAGTGAACGGATAAGATTTAACCCACCTGTATTTGAGCCATAGTTGGTTTCTAAGCCCCAAAAGGCAACAATAATATGTGGTGGAACACCATATTTCTTGTAGTTGTTTTGTAGTATCGTGTGGTTTTGTTTGAGTTTTTTAAGCCCTTTTTCAAGCCTATATTCACTTACCCTTTTGCTTAAGTATTTCCAAAAGTTTTGGCTGAATTCTGCCTGTGTACGGTCAAATTTTATTACTTTGGGGTTGGGCACTAGGTTTTTAAACGCTAAGTCTAGTGTATTTTCTGATATGCCTTTATTCTGTGCTTGAGTTCGTATATCGGTTAAGAACTCATTAAAGCTAAGTAGATCAGATGTGGGTTTGGTATCATCTGCATATACAAAGGTAGAAAATAATAAGCAAAGAATCAGTCGTAACATGTCAAAATTATATAATGCTTAGACTATTATTAATACCAATCTTTTTGTTCTTGAGTGCTTGCGGTGTTAGTGAACAGGTATTTGTAATCAATGGCTCAAGTATGGGCACCACATATACGGTTAAAACACTTGGAGAGCCTGTCTCCAAACAAAGTATTGATAACGTGCTTGAGCAAGTTAATCAAACATTTTCAACTTGGATAGACACTTCGGAATTATCTTCATTAAACAAAAAACCTGTTGATCAGTACCTTGATGTTTCAAAAGAATTGTTTTTTGTTTTGAGCCAATCAAAAAAAATCCATAAAGATACCTTTGGATATTTTGACCCTGGTATTGGAAGGCTAATTGATTTGTGGGGGTTTGGCGCTAAAGAAGTTGATGTTAAGCCCAGTCGGTCACAAGTGGAAGTTGTGTTGCCACAAACATCAATCCAATATTTACAACTTAAAGAGGGCAGGGTTAAAAAAACCAAGGATATTCATATAAACTTATCTGCCATCGCTAAAGGGTTTAGTGTGGATCAAGTGGCAAAAACACTGAGTGAAAAAGGTATTCAAAATTTCTTGGTTGAAATTGGTGGTGAGGTTGCTACTCGAGGAAAAAATAACAATAAAGATTGGATAGTGGGCATTGAACAACCAAACAATACTCTACCAATCAGCATTAATCTTAGCAATCGGTCTATTGCGACATCAGGCAATTATCGTAACTTTTTTGTTTGGGAAGGTGAAACTTATATGCATATCTTAAACCCGACTAGTGGCTTACCAGCAAAGAGTGATTTATCTTCAGTGAGTGTTATACATGGGCAAACTGCTGTGGCTGATGCCTATGCAACAGCAATGATGGCAATGGGTAGCAGTAAAGCAGAAGCATTAGCCAGAGAGTTAAATTTATCGGTAATCTTGATTTTGAATCGATACTCTGATTTTAAAGTGGTAAAAATAAATCTATGAAACCACTTGCTGAAATTTTAAGACCACAGTCCTTGAGTGATTTTTTTGGACAGACGCATTTATTAAACGATACTCAGCCTCTCAAGCAAGCAATTGATAATCAACAATTGCATTCGATGATTTTATGGGGCCCTTCGGGTACTGGAAAAACAACCTTGGCACGTATTATCGTCAAACAAGTTGACGGACATTTTGAGCAATTAAGCGCTGTCCTAGATGGTGTAAAACAGCTTAGAGCAGTGATTGAAAATGCTAAGAAGTTTCAAAATATTGGCCAAAAAACAGTTTTGTTTGTTGATGAGATTCATCGTTTTAACAAGGCACAACAGGACGGGTTTTTGCCACATATTGAATCGGGCTTAATAACACTGATTGGTGCCACAACTGAGAATCCATCATTTGAGATAAATCGAGCCCTACTTTCTCGTTTGAGTGTTTATGTGCTTGAGCCTTTAAGTGCAGTAGAATTGGCACAAATCTTGCAACATGCATTGGAGCACGAAAACTTAGAGCTGATGGACGAGACAGCTAGACTGAGCATTATTAATGCCAGTAGCGGCGATGCACGTCGTTTGATTAATATTGTGGAACAAATTTCCTTGGCAAAATTAGATAAGCTTGATGTGGATTCAGTGGGCCAGTTGCTACAAAAAAAGCTGAGTATTTTTGATAAAGGCGGTGATGTTTTTTATCAACAGCTCTCAGCATTTCACAAGTCAGTTCGTGGTTCATCGCCAGACGCAGCACTTTATTGGATGGCACGTATGTTGGTTAGCGGTTGTGATGCTAAAACCATTGCTAGGCGCCTGTTGGCTATTGCCTCAGAAGATATCGGTAATGCTGATCCGAGAGCATTAGAAGTCACATTGAATGCTTGGGATATTTTCCATCGTGTGGGCGAGAAAGAGGGCAATCGAGCCATTGCTCAGGCCGCGGTATATTGTGCAGTATCCCCTAAATCTAATGCGGTATATACAGCTTTTAATCAGGCTATGGATGATGCTAAAAATACTGGCGATTTACCAGTGCCGAAGCATTTGTGCAACGCATCAACCGGACTGATGAGCGATTTAGGACATGGTGAGGGGTACCGTTATGCTCATGATGAGGCGGGCGCTGTTGCCAAGGGGCAAACTTATTTTCCCGATGATTTTGCAGAACAGCAATATTATTTTCCAACAGATCGCGGTTTAGAGATTAAAATCAGTGAAAAGCTTAAAGTATTAAGACAAAAGAAATGAGTGTAATTCCAACCATCATTGCTATTGGAGTAGGTGCAACTATTGGTGCAAGTGTACGCTATTATTTAACAGAGTTTATGGCACACTTGTTTGGTAGAGGTTTTCCTTTGGGTACGTTAAGTGCCAATGTCATTGGATCGTTTATCGCTGGAATATTAGTGGTGATTGTTTTGGAAAAAGCTGCACTGCATGAGGCGTATCGATATGTACTACTAATTGGCTTTACAGGCTCTTTAACCACCATGTCGACACTCTCATGGGAGTCTATTGAGATGATTAGCTTAGGGCATTATGGGCAAGCAAGCCTTAATATTTTATTAAATGTTGCGTTGTCTTTATCGGCAGCAGGTGTGGGCGTCGTGCTAACTCGTGGATTGTTTGCTAGCTAATTTTTGTTCAATAACATCAAAAAACATACCTGCAATATTTAGGTTAAATTGCTCGTCAAGCTCTCGAATACAGGTTGGGCTAGTGACGTTAATTTCGGTAATATAATCACCAATCACATCAAGCCCAACAAATATCAATCCCTTGTCTTTTAAAGTAGGGCCAATTTGTTTGCATAAATAGTAGTCTCTATCGCTCAAAGGCTGGCCAATACCAGTTGCGCCAGCAGCCAAGTTGCCTTTAAAGCTGCCTTCTGCCGGCATGCGTGCCAAGGCGTAATCAATTGGCTTGCCATCGATTAAAAGAATGCGCTTATCGCCCTTAACTATATCGGCTAAAAATTCTTGAGTGAGAATTTGTCGCGTGCCTTGATGGGTTAAATATTCAAGCACTTCATTAATATTGCTATCACCCTCTCTCAGCTTAAAAATATCATTGCCACCCATGCCATCAAGTGGTTTAACCACAACGGTTTTTTGGGATTTGATAAAACCTTTAATTTGATCTTGATTGGTACTAATGAGTGTTTTTGGCATGCAGTGAGAAAAATTAAGTGCAAATAATTTTTC
Source organism: uncultured Candidatus Thioglobus sp. (assembly GCA_964577715.1). GTDB lineage: Bacteria > Pseudomonadota > Gammaproteobacteria > PS1 > Pseudothioglobaceae > SUP05. Next base: position 24,171 of record CAZOAA010000015.1, read on the forward strand.
ATTAGCATCTCTTAAAGATTGTGGCTTGTTAATAACTAAAACACCTTTGTTTTCTGCTTGTTCAAGTAGATAAGTGGCGTAGATGTAATCCATATTAAAAGGTGGGTCTTTGCGCATGAGTATTACATCAAAATCAGTTAATGACATGACGACACTTTCATGTTTTTCAAAGTAGCGTTTGGTATCGTCCCATACTAAGGTTTTTGCACAATTTACAAGATTATCAGCATCTTGTACAAATAAATCATTGGTGTCGAAAGTGTAGTTTTCCCACCCTCTTTTGTCGGCTTCTAGCATCATGGCAAATGATGAGTCTTTTTTTGGATTGATATTGGCAATATCATCCATTAGTACTGCAATTTTTATCTTTTTCACGGCGATTATTATATAACAATCTAGGGGTGTATCAAATTAGCAAACACACAGAATGTGTTGTTATTTAGGGAAAAACGTGTTATATTAAGAACTTGAGGAGAATAGAAGGGTATTTTTGGCTTATACAACAGTTACGTTAGAACACGCTAAAACCAAAGAAGTAAAGCACGCGCCTGTGGGTTTTTCATGGACATCATTGTGTTTATTTTTCTGCCCTGCTATTTATCGCCGTGACTGGAAGTCAGTCATCATTATGACACCCTTGTGCATCTTAACGTTAGGGCTGGCAAACATTGTATTTTTCTTTACTTATAATAAGCTCTACGTTAAACATTTGTTAGCGCAGGGTTATGAAATTAAAGTGCATGGCGCATCCCACGTTGCACAATCAAAATTTTAAATTATTGATATTTTTAGTTATTTTTAACCAAACTCTTTGAAATAGCTTAAAAATTTACTGGACAGATTAAACACAAGAGCGTATCATTGCCGCCTTTAGTGCGGGGTGGAGCAGTTTGGTAGCTCGTCGGGCTCATAACCCGAAGGTCAGTGGTTCAAATCCACTCCCCGCTACCAATTTTTTAATCTAAATGTAGTTGCTGCATTATGCAGTTAATATATTTAGATTAAAGAATTTTTTAGACCCCCTTTTTAGGGGGTTTTTATTAGGTTTTATTTTATTAAATATAATGGCAAAAATTGCTGAGAAAATTGAACAATTAATCGCACCAGTTATTAATGACATGAGTTATGAGCTGGTAGGTGTTGATTATATTTCTAGCGGAAAACATAGCATATTAAGAGTTTATATCGACTCAGATAACGGTATTGGTCTTGATGATTGTGAAGTTGTTTCTCGCCAGTTAAGTGCGATTTTTGATGTGGAAGATCCAATTAGTACTCAGTACAATTTGGAAGTTTCGTCGCCAGGTATAGAAAGGCCTTTGTTTAACATTGGTCATTACCAGCGTTTTTTAGGTCATGATATTAAATTAAGACTGGTAAGGCCAATTAATGGCCAAAGAAAATTTAACGGTGCGATTGGTAGTGTTAGTAAAGCTAACAATAGTGTCGAACTAGTAACAGAATTAGGACCCATTGATTTGGATATTGAATTAATTGAAAAGGCGAATTTAGTCGCCAATTTTTAAGCAGGAGAACAGCGTGGAAGGTAAAGAATTATTTTTAATGGTAGAAGCAATCTCTAATGAGAAAAATATCTCAAAAGAAGATGTAATCGAATCTTTAGAAGAGGCTTTAGCCGTTGCAACTAAAAAGCGCAATAATATTGATGCTCATGTTGAGATTGATAGAAAAACAGGCGAATTTAATACATTTAGACAATGGATGGTCATTGATGATAATGAAAACTTTGTGGATGATGATGGCACTGAGTTTGATCCAGAGTTACACATTTATGCTAAAGATGCGCCTGGCGTAGCTGTAGATGATTTTGTACGTGAGCCAATAGAAACCGAAGAGTTTGGTCGTATTGCAGCGCAAATTGTAAAGCAAGTAATTATTCAAAAAGTTCGTGAAGCAGAAAGAGAAGTTATTGTTGAAGACTACACTAAGCGCGTAGGCGAAGTTATTATGGTTACTGTTAAGCGTATCGATAGAGGCAATGTGTTTGTTGATATGGGCGGTGTTGATGGCATGATTCCAAGGTTTGATCTGATTCCTAATGAATCAGTACGTAAGAATGATCGTCTAAGGGCTTACATCAAGGAAGTAAAGTCAACACCACGTGGTGCACAGATTTTCCTCAGCCGTACAGACCCTGAAATGATGATTGAGTTATTTGAGATGGAAGTGCCTGAAATCTCAGAGGGTGTGATTGAAATCATGGGTGGTAGTCGTGATCCTGGTTTACGAGCAAAATTAGCAGTTAAGGCTAAAGATAAGCGCCTAGATCCAATTGGCTCTTGTATTGGTATGCGTGGTGCGCGCGTACAAGCGGTGTCAAATGAGCTAAATGGTGAGCGTGTTGATGTAATTTTGTGGGATGAAGATCCTGCACAGTATGTGATTAATGCCATGGCACCAGCAGAGGTGAGCTCGATTGTTGTTGACGAAGATAAAAACTCAATGGATATTGCAGTTGAGGACGATCAACTAGCATTGGCGATTGGAAAAGGTGGTCAAAATATTAAATTGGCTTCACGTTTAACGGGTTGGAAGCTTAACGTAATGTCGGTAGGTGAGTCAGATGATAAACAAGCTGAAGAAGATCAAAAGGTAAGTGATAAATTAGCTGAGCAATTAGGCATTGATTCTGAAGTTGCTGGTGTGTTAATTGAAGAGGGCTTTGGCAGTATTGATGAAGTGGCCGATGCCAGTGCAGAAGCACTAGAAAGTATTGAGGAGTTTGACGCATCAATGGTTGAAGAACTGCAAGAGCGCGCATCAGACGCACAGTTAGTACAAGCGCTAGGCGATGCAGAATCTTCTGAAGTTCTAATGAGTGTTGATGGCGTTGATGAAGACTTGGTGCAGGCTCTTATTGAGGCTGAAATTGCAACAGTAGATGACTTGGCAGAATTGTCTATTGATGAGTTATTAGATATCCAAGATATGGATAAAGAAAAAGCGTCAAGCGTTATTATGACTGCAAGAGAAAACGAAGGATGGTTTGATTAATCTGTTTTTTAAAAAAAATAGGTTACTGAAAAAAAACAATAAAGGCGAGCATTATGGCACATACAGTACAAACGTTATCTAAACTACTGAAGAAGACACCAGACGAAGTTGTTTCAATTCTGACAAATGCGGGTATTGATGGCAAGAATGCCGATTCTGAGATTTCCGCTGAAGAGCGTAAAATATTAATGGGTAGTTTGTCAAAGCGCTCAAGTAATAAATCTAGTATTTCAGTTTCGCGTACACCAAGTAAAAAATCAAGCGCTGGTTCTAGTGCCGGTGTTAAAGTTCAGGTTAAGAAAAAACGTGTTAAAAAAGCATCTCCTCAAGCCAATGTGCCTGTTGATAATGAAGCAGCAAAAAAAGCACAGGAAGCTTTAGAAGCAGGTCGTGCAGCTGATGAAAAACAATTGGCGCAAGATGCTAAGCGTCAAGAAATGATTCGTTTGCAAAAAGAACAAGACGATGCTCGAAAAGCTCAAAAGGATTCTGCCAAAAAGACTCAAGAAGAAGCGCCAAAAGAAACACCAACAGAAGCCAAGAAACCAAAGCGTTTGCGAAATGCACCAGGAGGCAATGGTCAGCGCGAACAATTACACGTTGCTCATAAGACAAAGCGCAAACTTAAGAAAAAAGACAGAACTCGCCTGAGCCAAAAAGTTCAAGAAGAACAAGCACAGCACGGATTCCAAAAACCAGTTGAAAAAGTAGTACATGAAGTTTTGGTGCCTGAGAATATCAAGGTTAGTGATCTTGCACAAAAAATGACCACCAAAGCCGGCGAAGTCCTAAAAGTTTTGATGGGTATGGGTGTGATGGTAACGCTTAATGATGTAATTGATCAGGATACCGCATTATTGGTTGTTGAAGAAATGGGGCATAAAGGTGTTGCAAGTAAGGAAGAAACCATTGAAGATGTGTTGATTGAGAAATCAAAATCAAGTGGCGATGAAAGCCCTAGACCACCAGTGGTGACTATTATGGGCCATGTTGATCACGGCAAAACTTCATTGTTAGATTATATTCGTAAGGCTAAAGTAGCTGATGGTGAAGCCGGCGGTATTACCCAGCATATTGGCGCCTACCAAGTGCAGGCAAACGACGGTGCCATTACTTTTATTGATACACCGGGGCACGCAGCGTTTTCAAAAATGCGCTCTCGCGGTGCAAATTCAACGGATATTGTAATCTTAGTTGTGGCTGCTGATGACGGCGTTATGCCACAAACGATTGAATCTATCAAGCACGCTAAAGAAGCCGATGTACCAATAATTGTTGCGATTAATAAAATTGATAAAGAAGGTGCAGATATTGACAAGATTAAGCAAGTGCTTTCAACCCATGATGTAATCGCTGAAGATTGGGGCGGTGATGTGATGATGATAGGCGTTTCTGCACATACTGGTGAAGGCATTGATGCACTATTAGATGCCATTACACTGACTGCGGAAATATTAGAATTTTCAGCTGTGACTAAAGGTCCAGCACACGGCACGGTATTAGAAGCGCGTCTTGAAAAAGGCCGCGGTAAAGTAACCACTATCTTAGTGCAATCAGGTACTTTGAAAAAAGGCGATATTATGATTGCTGGTTTAGAGTACGGTAAAGTTAAGCAAATTGTTAATGACCACGGCAAGGTATTAAAAGAAGCAGGACCATCAACACCTGTTGAAGTATTAGGTTTGTCTGGTGTGCCAGATTCTGGTGATGAAGTATTGGTGGTAGAGTCTGAGCGTAAGGCACGTGAAGTAGCTGATTTTAGAAAAACACGTGATCGTGAAGCAGAATTACAAAAACAACAAGCATCGAAGATGGATAACTTCTTACAGAAAATGGAAGAAGGTGATGTTTCTACTGTGAACGTATTATTAAAATCAGATGTACGAGGCTCAGCACAAGCACTAGTTGAAGCACTAGAAGAATTATCTACTGATGAGGTGCGTGTGAAAGTGGTTTCAAGCGGAGTGGGCGGTATTAATAATACTGATATTACTCTAGCAGCAACTTCAGAGGCATTAGTGCTTGGCTTTAATGTTCGTGCTGATGCAGTTGCTCGTAAAACAGCCGATAATGAAGGCGTGCGTATTGAGTACTATTCAATTATTTATAATTTAATTGATGATGTTAAAGCAATAATGAGCGGTATGCTTAGCCCTGAGCTTAGTGAAAACATTATTGGTATTGCCAGTGTGAAAGATGTCTTTAAGTCACAGAAGTTAGGTGATATTGCAGGTTGCATGGTGGAAGAAGGCGTGGTTAGAAAAGATAGCCCAATTCGTGTACTTCGTGAGAGCGTGGTTATTTACGAAGGTGAGCTAGAATCGTTAAGACGCTTCAAGGACGATGTTAAAGAAGTTAAATCTGGTACCGAATGCGGTATTGGTGTTGCAGATTATAATGATGTTCAGCCAGGTGATCAGATCGAAGTATTTGAGCGTGTAGAAACTGCGCGTAGCCTTTAAGGAAAAATGCCAGAACAGCCGTCATATAGAGTTGAGCGTATTAATGAGCTCATTCGTCGCGAGCTCGTAACGTTATTAAAAAACGAAACTAAAGATCCAAGGCTCCAAGTAGTGAGCATCACTGATGTATTAGCTAGCCGAGATCTAAGCAGCGCCAAGGTATTTTATACTGCACCAGAACAAGATAACAATACCGTTGAAGCACTGCTAAATAAAGCCAGTGGTTTTTTTCGTTCACGCTTGTCAAAAACACTAGATTTACGCCATACGCCAGCGCTTAAGTTTATTTATGATTCAGCACCCAATACCGGTGCTAGAATTGATGATTTACTCTCAAAGTTATAGTTCTTAGCCATGTCACGGCGCAACCCAAAAGGCAGAGATATTAATGGTATTGTCTTACTTGATAAAGATACCGGTTTAAGTTCAAACGCTGCTTTGCAAAAAGTTAAGCGATTATTTTTCGCTAAAAAAGCTGGACATACCGGCGCTCTGGATCCGTTAGCCAGTGGTATATTGCCCATTTGTTTAGGGCAAGCAACAAAAATAGCAGGCTTTTTATTAGACGACGATAAACGTTATTTTGTACGTGGACAATTTGGGCAAATAACAGATACGGGTGATAGTGAAGGCAGAATAATCAAAACCCAACCTTTTGAACATTTGACGGATGAAGAAATCCGCATAGCGGTTAATCAGTTTGTTGGTGATATCAGCCAAGTCCCTCCAATGTATTCAGCGCTTAAGAAAGACGGGAAACCTTTATACAAGCTAGCCAGACAAGGCATTGAAATTGATCGCCCAGCACGCCCAGTTACCATTCACCAAATTGACTATCTAGACTATGAGCAAGGTGTTGTTAGTTTGGAAGTGTCTTGTTCTAAAGGCACTTATATTCGTACCTTGATAGAAGATATTGGTAATCAATTAGGCTGTGGCGCTCATGTGGTAGAGCTCAGACGCACAGGTTTTTCGCATGTTGATATATTGCAAACAATCAAGTTTTCAGAGTTGGAAAACCTAGCCACAGAAGATTATCAATTGCTTGATGAAAAGATATTTGCTACTGAGGATATGCTGCCGAATTTAAGCAGTGTTTATTTAGATAAGCAACAATCCATTGATATTAAATTTGGCAAACAAATTCAACCTCCAAGCAAGGCTTGGGAGTTAGGAATAAAAGTGAAGTTATTTGATGAGAATAAAAAATTTTTAGGTATCGGGGAATTAACAGAAGATAGTGCCATTCAGCCCAAACGTTTATTTGTTTAATTTATAATTTAGCGCATGAATACTGGGAAAAATAAAAAAAACGCCTTAGTTGGCTATTATTTCGATGATAACTTAATGCGTAGCGTTAAGGGCGACAAAAGTTTGAGAGACAGTGTTTACAACCGCGAACGAACCCTTAATTTAGTTGATGAGAATATTGACGAACTTTTAGAGGTTATCTTATTTTTGTTGTTATCTACCGGTGTTTATCGGATTGTTATTGGCCTTAATAATGGCGAAGTTAAAACCTCATCGGTGTTTGACCCGTTTAACGTTGAGGTGCATTTAGCAGAAGACTTGCTCGTGCCAGATTATGTATTTAATCATTTTGGTATGATTGCTTTGGATGAAAAAGAAGCGTTAATTAAGCGCTATTACCATATGCTTGAGCATGATCATGCGTTTGAATATTTATCAGAAGAATGGCAAAAGGCATTTCACGCACGCAACGAAACCATGAAGCAACTCACCGATGAAAATGAACTCAGATACATTATTGAGCACATCCCTGCTTTGCGTAATTTAGAAGGTTATTACTTGCGTTCAGCAGTTATCAATTTATTTAACTCGACAATTTCAATGTCATTTAACTGTGATGGAACGCAGATTATGTCGCATAAGAAATTTAGAGAATTTATCGAAGAATACGTATAAGGAAAAATATGAAAGTTTTAGTGATTGGCTCCGGCGGTCGTGAGCATGCTTTGGCTTGGCAATGTGCTAAGTTTGATAGTATTGAGCAAGTGTTTGTTGCACCGGGTAATGCCGGTACACAGCTAGAAGATAAGCTAACGAATATTAACGTTGGCTCAGAAGATATTGATGGGCTGATTAATTTTGTAAAAGACAATCAAGTTGATCTAACGATTGTTGGCCCTGAGGCACCACTGGTGATTGGTGTGGTTGATCGCTTTCAAGCACAAGGGCTGGCTATTTTTGGCCCGACTGAAGCCGCATCACAACTCGAAGGATCAAAAGCTTTTTGTAAAGACTTTCTTGATCGTAATAATATTCCTACAGCTTTTTATGATGTATTTACCAAGGTGGATCTAGCCATACAATATGTTAAAGAAAAAGGCACACCAATTGTGATTAAAGCCGATGGATTAGCAGCAGGCAAGGGCGTTATCATCGCCAACACTCAGCAAGAAGCAGAAGACGCAATCAATGATATGCTTGAAGGTAATCGATTTGGCGAGGCAGGTTCTCGTGTGGTAGTTGAAGAGTTTTTAGTAGGTGAAGAGGCCAGTTTTATTGTGATGGTAGATGGTAAAAACATCTTGCCAATGGCAACATCACAAGACCATAAAGCACGTGATAATGGCGACAAAGGCCCGAATACAGGTGGCATGGGCGCTTACTCTCCTGCACCGATTGTTACTGATGAAATCTTCCAAGATGTGATGGATAGTGTCATTCGCCCAACGGTTGATGGCATGGCAGCAGAGGGTAATCCGTACACAGGTTTTTTGTATGCAGGGTTGATGATTGATCAGGCAGGCAACTCCAAAGTTTTAGAATACAATTGCCGTTTTGGTGATCCAGAAACACAGCCAATCATGATGCGTCTTAAATCTAACTTGGCAGATTTGTGTTTGCTGGCAACTCAAAGCCAACTTGATCAGGCCACCATTGATTGGGATGAGCGCAGTTCAATGGGTGTGGTGTTAGCAGCTAATGGTTATCCAGATGCTTATCCATCTGGCGAGGTGATTGGCCTGCCAGAGAATAGTGATGATGCCAAGGTTTTTCATGCGGGCACTAAGATGGATAACGGATCAGTCGTTACCAGTGGTGGTCGAGTATTGTGTGCAACAGCATTAGGTAGTGATACCAAAGATGCACAAACCAATGCATACGCATTACTTAAAAAAATCGATTGGCCAAGTGCTTACTATCGTACGGACATCGGCTTTAAAGCAATTAAGTGATTATTATTGGGGTTGATGAGGCAGGTCGTGGGCCATTAGTCGGCTCAGTAGTAGCTGGTGCCGTTATTCTGCCAAATAACTTTAACTTGCCAGAGCTAACAGATTCTAAAAAACTCACCGAGAAAAAACGCGATAGATTGTACGATCTAATTACTCAACAATGCCAGTGGGCGGTGGGAGAGTCAAACCCTCAAGAGATTGACGAGATTAACATCTTACAAGCAACTATGCTGGCAATGAAACGAGCCGTTGAAAATTTAAACACCAAATACGATCAAGTCTTGGTAGATGGTAATCGATGCCCTGATTTAGAAAATTGCACAGCAATTATTAAAGGCGATTTAACCGAGCCAGCAATATCTGCCGCGTCAATTATTGCCAAAGTAACACGCGATCGACAGATGATTGAATTAGATAAGCACTATCCAGACTATGGTTTTGCTCAGCACAAGGGTTATGGCACTAAGGTGCATTTACAAGCACTAGAAAAATTTGGCGCAATTGCTAAGCAACATCGCTCCTCATTTAGCCCAGTTAAAAAGGTGTGCCTGTAGTGCCGTCCAGCTCTTTGAGTTGTCTTTTTAGTTCGGATTTTTTAGCATCAATTTCGGCTTGTTGTTTTTTTCTTTCGGCCTCTTTTTTTGCCACTATCTCTCGTTGACGATCACGCTCAATTTCAGCTGCTGGTCGAGTTTTTAGATAATCAAATAACTTAACCACTTTTTTGGCAAATTTTGCTTTGGATGCCATCTTTGCTGCTTTGTCTGCTTCGCGTTTAGTCACAGCGCCCATTAGGTAAACAGTTTGGTTTTCAGTGATAACCCTAACATGAGTTGGATGAAATACTTCTTGATCATGAAACAACGCTTCAACCTGTAGAGTAATGGCTGAGTCTTTTGATCGACTTAATATGCCAGAATTTGAAGACACTTGAATTTCATTAAAAATTTGTTTGATTTCAGGCGCTTGTAGTTTTGCTTGTTTGCTAATATAGCTACGTATATCGCTAGTAGGTGCCTCACCCGTAATCAGCACAGTTTTATCGTAAATTAAAAAGTTGATGTGTGCATCTTTAATCTGAGCATCTTCTACTGACCATGCAACCAGTTTAAAGTTTAAGGTTTTGTCGTCAAGAATGGTACCAGCACTTCGGCGATCATTACTCACTGATACAACAGAGCTAACTGTTGATGCGCCTTGAATGGCCGGTAAACAACCTGTTAATAGTAAAGAGCTGGCCATTAAAAAGGTAGCAAAAATAATTTTTTTCATGATTTAGTTAGCCTCGAATGCGTCTTTTATCCAATTGATTTTAGGATATTTTAAATCAGATTCAACACCAACAACATCAAACCGACAGATAAATTCTTGATATTTTTTGTGTTGTTGTAGGTAGTGTTGCGCTGTTCGAATGATTTTAGTTTGTTTAGTTGTGTCAATGGTTTCAGTAGCTGTGCCAAAATGCGTGTTCTTTCGATAACGAACTTCAACAAAAACTAACGTTTTCTCAGATTTATCAAGCATAATAATATCTATTTCACCTAACTTGGTTAAGTAGTTTTGTTCGATCAGTTCTAAGCCGTGCGTAGATAAATATTCTAATGCAATGTCTTCTGCTTGATTGCCAACTTTTCTTTTGAAACTAAACATTAATTATGCCATTGTATATTGTTGCAACACCGATTGGAAATTTAGATGATATTACCTTTAGGGCTGTTGAAATATTAAAAACGGTTGATATTATTTTAGCGGAAGACACTCGTCATTCCAAAAAACTACTAAATCATTACGATATCACCACACCAATGCGTGCATTTCATGAGCACAATGAAGCACAAAAATCAGCCGAAGTTATTGATGAACTGCTTAGTGGTAAAAATATGGCGCTGATTAGCGATGCTGGCACACCACTGATTAGCGATCCAGGCTACGTGCTGGTGAGTGAGGCCAAAAAAGCAGGTGTAGAGGTAGTACCAATTCCAGGTCCAAGTGCGATGATCAGTGCCATGAGTGCATCTGGCATTGCCAGTGATCGATTTGGTTTTTTTGGGTTTTTACCTACTAAACAATCAGCACGCATTAAAGCTATTCAAGCCGTTGCACACATTGACCAAAGCGCCATTTTTTACGAATCACCCAAGCGTATTTTAGCTTGTGCACAAGATTTGCAATCTGTTCTGGGTGATGAGCGTATTGTCTGCTTCGCTAAAGAACTAACCAAAGCATTTGAAACCATTAAAACTGATACTTTGCCAGTACTGATTGATTATCTGCAAGCGGACTACGCCCACCAAAAAGGTGAATTTGTGATTTTAATTTCAGCCATTGATAAAAACGATAAAGTTTTAGGCGAAGAGCAGTTAGATAAAATATTGCCAATTTTACTCACAGAGATGGGCGCTTCAAAAGCAGCTAAGCTGTCTGCTAAAATTACAAGTATTGACAAAAAATACTGTTACCAGAGAGCGATTGAACAATGAACTTTTATACTAAACACATTTTCTTTTGTAATAACGTGCGCAAAGACGGTAAAGCCTGTTGTTCGCAGCTTGGTGCTAAGCAGATGTATCGTCATGCTAAGGATAAGTGTCGTGACGAGGGAATGATCGGCGAAGGCAAAATTGGTATTAGTGAGTCGCGTTGTTTAGGCAGGTGCGAGCATGGGCCAGTGGTTGTGGTGTACCCGGATGATGTTTGGTATCAATATATTGATGAAGACGATATCGATGAAATCATTACCGAGCATTTAATTGGTGGTAATGCGGTGAAGCGATTACAAATTAAGTAGTTTTTGCGCTAAATCTTGCGCTTTTTGCTTCATTTCGAAAATTTCCAAATTATTTTCAATCACGTCAGTGGGTAGTTTTTTGCTTAATGCTAAGCGCTGTTTTCGGCTAGCTTGTGCTGCAATCATGCTTTTGGCGAGTTTTTCATCGATATTTTCACGTTTTAGCAGTCTTTTTAGTTGATTTTGCTCATTACAATCCACCACAATCGCCCGATCGAACAAATCTGACAAGTTTTGCTCTACCAATAACGGCACTTCAACGACCACCAGCCGAGAATTAAGCTTTTCGATGTCCATTTGCATTTTTTCCAATATTTTTGGATGCAGAATTTCCTCGATTATTTTTTGATTTGCACTATTGTCAAATAATTGCTGTCGCAAAGCCTCTCGATCAAGGGTTTGGTCATCATTAAGGATATCATTACCAAAGTACGACACCAGTTCACTCAAGCCTTGAGTATTGGGCTTGACCACCTCGCGTGCAATCACGTCAAGATCAATAATATCAATCTTATTTTTTTTGAATATTTGAATGACGCTTGATTTTCCACAAGCAATACCACCAGTCAGTGCAATTTTAAGGGTTGCCATAGTCTTTGATTTTAGCAATATTATGCGTCTGGCTATTGACATTATTGCCAAATATCTCGATAATACACGCTCTTTTGGTTATGTAGCTCAGCTGGTTAGAGCACAGCATTCATAATGCTGGGGTCGGTGGTTCAAGTCCACCCATAACCACCACCCTAAATAAGGGTTCTTTTTGCCAACTTCTTTGTTGTCGCAATTTTCAAAAACAGTCATTTACTAGGTAGAAGATAATGATTTCAGTGTCTCGTGAATATTTAAAAAATAACTCATCAGGAATAGTAATAAAATTATTTAATAATGAGGGTAAGAATGCTTTATTTGGTGTCAATACATCTTATATAAAGAACTTTCTATTAAAAACACAAGGTATTGTAAAAAAGTGAAAAAAACATTCCACGGAACGGGCTATGATTTAATCTAAGCCTTCCCCTTTTAGGAATAATAATATTTTTTGAAGTCAAATCTTATTTGTAATATAATGTAATACAAATAACTACAAAAAAGGTTTTATCATGAGTGTTACTAGTATTCGTTTAAATTCAGAGATTGAAAAAC
>CAZOAA010000016.1:0-35841 GCA_964577715.1 uncultured Candidatus Thioglobus sp.
GAAGGTGGCCGTACAGTTGGTGCGGGTGTTGTTTCTAAGGTGACGGCGTAAATTAACTATTAATTTATAAGAATAAGTTTGGCTCAGGCAAAGTTGTCTGAGCCTTTGAAGTATTTTAGGCAAGTGGCTCAATTGGTAGAGTGGCGGTCTCCAAAACCGTTGGTTGGGGGTTCGAGTCCCTCCTTGCCTGCCATATTAAAGGTGTAATGTGAGTAAGAGTGTAGAGAGTCAAGCGAAAGAAGGGTCATCAGTAGGAATGATTGTATCAATCCTGATTGTGGCAGGTGCTATCGCGTTATTCTATTTAGATCCATTAGGATTAAATACAACATTATATAAAGTGTTGTTTTTGCTTGTTGGCTTGATTTTGGCAGGCCTTGTATTTTTTAAATCACCTCAAGGTGTTAGATTAAATTCTTTTTTAAAAGAAACAAAGATTGAACTAAGAAAAGTCGTTTGGCCAAATCGAGATGAAACCATGAAAACAACAGGCATGATTATGGTTGCAGTTGTTATTGTGGCAATTTTCTTATGGATTGTTGATGCATTCTTTACCTGGGCTGTCCAGTTACTAACGAACTAAAGGATTTAAATGGCTAAGAGATGGTATGTGCTTCATGCGAGAAGCGGTTATGAGGCTAAGGTTAAAACAGCAATTGAAGAAGCAGTTGCTAGAGAAGGTCTGGAAGATTTAGTTGGCGATGTTATGATTCCTACTGAGCAAGTAGTAGAACTAAAAGATGGCCAAAAGAAAACGGCAGAGCGTAAGTTCTTTCCAGGTTATATGTTAATCAATATGGAGCTAACTGAGCCAAGCTGGTTGTTGGTTAAAAATACCAATAATGTGATTGGTTTTATTGGCGGATCATCAGGAAAACCTTCTCCAATTACACAACGCGAGGTTGATAACATTATGGCGCGTGTACAAGAGGGAGCTGACAAACCTAAGCCTAAAGTGGCTTATCAAGTTGGTGAAGAGATTTTGGTTATTGATGGGCCATTTAATGAATTTAATGGCACCATTGAAGCGGTTGACTATGAAAAGAATTTACTGAAAGTAGAAGTATTGATTTTTGGGCGTACTACTGCAGTAGAGTTAGAGTTTTCTCAAGTAGAAAAAACTTAAAACAAACAACTTTAGAGTTGTGATTTAACAGGGGAGCTTGGTTTTAATATCAAGCGTTTGTACCCAAAAACAAGGCATTTGCCTTAAGGAAGAAAAATGGCTAAAAAAATTGAATCTTATATTAAGCTGCAGATTCCAGCACAAGAAGCAAATCCTTCACCACCAGTAGGACCTGCATTAGGTCAGCACGGTGTGAACATTATGGATTTTTGTAAGGCGTTTAACGCACAAACACAAGAAATCGATAAAGGCATGAAAGTGCCAGTCGTGATTACAGTTTATAACGATCGTAGTTTTACATTTGTAACTAAAACCCCACCTGCAGCACTGTTAATTTTAAAAGTAACAGGCATTAAAAAAGGTTCTGGTGTTCCTCATACTGAGAAAGTTGGCAAAATTACGCGTGCACAATTAGAAGAAGTTGCAACCATTAAAATGAAAGATTTAAATGCAAATGATATGGATGCAGCAGTTAATGTGATTGCAGGTACAGCCCGTTCAATGGGTATTGAAGTGGAGGGTTGAGACAATGGCTAAATTAACAAAAAAACAAAAAGATAATTCAGCTAAGGTTGAAGTTGGTAAGCGTTACCCATTAGGTGATGCACTTAGTTTATTAAAAGATTGTGCAAAAGCAAAGTTTGATGAGTCAGTTGATGTGAGTATTAATCTAGGTATCGATGGCAAAAAGTCTGATCAAAATGTACGCGGTGCAGTAGTACTGCCAAATGGCACAGGTAAAACAGTTCGTGTTGCAGTGTTTACACAAGGCGATAACGCGAAAAAAGCAACCGATGCTGGTGCAGATATTGTAGGCATGGAAGATTTAATGAAATCAATGCAAGATGGTGATCTTGATTATGATGTTGTTATTGCATCACCTGATGCGATGGGCGTGGTTGGTCGCTTAGGTCAAGTATTAGGCCCTCGCGGTTTGATGCCAAACCCTAAAGTGGGTACGGTAACACCAGATGTGGCAACAGCAGTTAACAATGCAAAAGCAGGACAAGTTCGTTATCGTGCAGATAAGTCTGGCATTATTCATGCGGGTGTTGGCAAGGCATCATTTAGTGCAGATGCATTAGCTCAAAATATTGCCGCTTTATTAGAAGCATTGAAAAAAGCAAAACCTAGCTCTGCTAAAGGTATTTATTTTAAGAAAATGAGTGTTTCTTCAACCATGGGTCCAGGCCTTGGTGTTGATTTAACATCAGTGGATATTTAATTATTCACTAAAAAATTCTTTGGGTCACAGAGTTAATTCTGGCTGACCTCAAAGACCATAGGTTCAGATACTCCTCCTGGGGTATTTGTTTAATTGAGTGGTAGCACACTCTGCCTATGTAGAGGGTATGCAAATACTCTGTGGCGAAAGTTATCAAATGATGACTTTCTTTTTTAACAGATTAGGTTTAGATATGAAAAATTTAAATTTAATCTATTGTTCAGGAGAGGCAAATGGCTCTAAATCTTGAAGCAAAAAAAGTTGTTGTCGAACAAGTAAACTCACTAGCTGATAGTGCAGTTTCAGTTGGCGTAGCTGAGTATCGCGGATTGAGTGTTGAACAAATGACTAATCTACGTTCTAGTGCGTTGGATGCAAATGTTTCTTTACGTGTAGTAAAGAATACGTTGGCAAAAAGAGCATTAGCGAAGACAGAATGCGAATGTGTGACACCGGTTCTTAGTGGACCTGTTATCTTGGGTTTTTCACAAGAAGATCCAGGCGCAGTGGCACGTGTATTCAAAGACTTTGTAAAAGAGAACGAGGATTTAGTTGTTAAGGGTCTGGGCGTTTCAGGCGAATTTGTAGATGCAGATCAGCTTAAACGTATTGCAGACTTACCAACGAAAGATCAAGCGATTAGTTTGGTTATGGCACTTATGTTGGCACCAGTTGAGAAACTAGCAAGAACTTTGAACGAAGTTCCTACAAAAGTAACTCGAGTAGTAGCAGCAGTTCGTGATCAAAAACAATAAATAATAAAAAAGGAGTAAATATCATGGCATTATCAAATGACGATATTTTAAATGCAATTGCAGATATGTCTGTAATGGATGTTGTTGAGTTAGTTTCAGCAATGGAAGAGAAGTTTGGTGTATCTGCAGCAGCAGCGGCAGCAGCACCTGCAGCAGTAGCTGGCGGTGACGCTGGTGGTGCAGCAGAAGAGAAGTCAGAGTTCGATGTTGTACTAACATCATTTGGCGATAAAAAAGTTGCGGTTATTAAAGCAGTACGTGGCATCACTGGTCTAGGTCTTAAAGAGGCTAAAGATATGGTTGAATCTGCACCAGCACCAATTAAAGAAGGTGTTGACAAAGCTGAAGCTGAAGAGATTCAGAAACAGCTCGAAGAAGCAGGCGCTGGCGTAGAACTTAAATAATTAGTTCTGTGTTTTACCCAAAATCCCCACAAGGGGATTTTGGTGTTTTTTGTTTAAGAAGAAATTCTTAATTGTAATAGATCAACTAATACGAGGTATTCATGGCTTATTCATTCACTGAGAAAAAGCGAATTAGAAACAATTTTGGCTCTAGAGAGTCAATTTTAACCGAACCAGATTTACTGGCTATCCAAATAGATTCATTCAATGGCTTTATTCAAGCTGGAGAAAAAACAAAAAAAGATGTTGGATTGCATGCAGTGTTTCAATCTGTATTCCCAATAACCGCAGTTAATGGTTATGCAGAAATTGAATACGTTGATTATGAATTACACGAACCTAAATTTAATGTTGAAGAATGTAAATTACGTGGTGTTACTTTTGCATCAACCTTACGTGTTAAGTTAAATCTTGTTTTATTTGATAAGAATGGTTCAACTTTAAAGAAAAAGCGTCGAGTTAAACAAATTATTGAAGAAGATGTTTACCTTGGCAGTTTGCCGCTTATGACTGAAACAGGTACCTTTGTTATTAATGGTACAGAGCGAGTAGTAGTCTCACAACTACACAGATCGCCAGGTGTTATTTTTGAACACGATAAAGGCAAAACCCATTCTTCAGGCAAGATTTTATTTTCATCGCGCGTTATCCCTTACCGTGGCTCATGGTTAGATTTTGAATTTGATCATCATGAACACTTATATGCTCGAATTGATCGCCGTCGTAAGTTGCCAGTAACAACACTACTACGCGCTATGGGGCTTAACAGTACTGAAATCATTAAAACTTTCTTTGATAGTAATAGTGTTAAATTAAAAGCCAAATCATGTGATGTTACTTTATCTCCATCACGTATTCGTGGCACAATTGCAGAATTTGATATTCTTTCAGGCAAAGAAGTTATTGTAGAAAAAGGTCGTCGTATTACGGCTAAACATACAAAAATATTAGAAAAAGCAGGTGTTAAATCACTTAGTGCGCCATTAGGGTATTTGCTAGACAAGGTCATAGCACAAGATCTAATTGATAAGGAAACTGGCGAAATCTTAATTCCAGTTAATACCATGATTAGCGATGAGACCTTAGAAGTATTAAGCGCTAATAAAATTAAAAAAATTGATATTCTTTATATCAATGAAGCTGAAGGTGGTGCTTATATTTCAGATACATTGCGTTTGGATGAAACACAAACTGAGTTAGAAGCTCGTATGAGTATCTACCATGTAATGCGTCCAGGTGAGCCAGCAACAGAAGATGCAGTTAACCTACTATTTAATAACTTATTTTTCAAAAATGATCGCTATGATCTTTCTAAAGTTGGTCGCATGAAACTTAATCGTCGTTTAGGCATTGAGTCAGAAACTGGTGACCATGTGCTGACGAATGACGACATTATTAGTGTACTTAAATTATTAATTGATATTAAAAATGGTAACGACTCTGTTGATGATGTAGATACATTAGCCAACAGACGTGTAAGAGCGATTGGTGAGATGATTGAAAATCAATTTAGAATTGGTTTAGTGCGTGTTGAAAAAGCAGTAAGAGAAGGTCTTAACTTGGCCGAAACTGATGAGCTAACACCACAAGATTTGATTAATTCTAAACCTGTTTCTGCTGCTGTAAGGGAGTTCTTTGGTTCTTCTCAACTATCGCAGTTTATGGATCAGGTAAATCCACTATCTGGTGTAACACATAAGCGCCGTATTTCAGCATTAGGTCCTGGTGGTTTAACGCGTGAACGTGCTGGTTTTGAAGTGCGTGATGTACACCCTTCTCATTATGGTCGCCTGTGTCCAATTGAAACACCTGAAGGCCCAAATATTGGTTTGATTAATACATTAGCAGTTTATGCTAAAACTAACAATTATGGTTTCTTAGAAACGCCGTATCAAGTGGTTAAAAATGGCAAAGTAACTGATGAGATTGTTTATATCTCAGCGATTGATGAAATTGCACATACTATAGCACAGGCCAATGCCAATGTTGATGCTAAAGGTCAATTAATGGATGAGCTGATTTCTTGTCGTCATAAAAATGAATTTGTTTTAGTAAATTCTGAAGATGTTACTTTAATTGATATTGATTCTAAGCAAATATCCTCAGTGGCAGCATCGCTTATTCCATTCTTGGAGCATGATGATGCAAACCGTGCATTAATGGGTTCAAATATGCAACGTCAAGCGGTACCAACACTTCGTGCTGAAAAACCATTGGTAGGTACAGGCATTGAACGTGTAGTAGCAACAGACTCACGTGTTTGTGTAACTGCTAAGCATGGTGGCGTGGTTGAGGCAGTTGATGCATCGCGTATTGTAATTCGTGTAGACTCAAAGCAAGCTAAGGCAGGTGAGTTAGGTGTTGATATTTATAATTTAACTAAATATTCTCGCTCTAATCAGAATACTTGTATTAATCAAAAACCATTGGTAAATACAGGTGATAAAGTTATGGAAGGTGATGTATTAGCCGATGGGCCTTCAACAGATCTAGGCGAATTAGCACTAGGTCAAAACATGAAAATTGCCTTTATGCCTTGGAATGGTTATAACTTTGAGGACTCAATTCTTATTTCAGAAAAGGTAGTTCAAGAAGATCGCTACACTACTATTCATATTGAAGAATTAACCGCATATTCTCGTGATACTAAATTAGGTCCAGAAGAAATTACCGCTGACATTCCAAATGTAAGCGAATCTGCACTTTCAAAATTAGACGAAGTCGGTGTGGTTTATGTAGGCGCTCGTGTTAAGGGTGGTGACATTCTAGTTGGTAAAGTGACTCCTAAGAGTGAAACTGTGCTATCTCCTGAAGAGAAATTATTACGTGCCATTTTTGGCGAAAAGGCCAACAATGTTAAAGACTCATCACTTAGAATTGGCGCATCAAAATCAGGTGTAGTAATCGATGTACAAGTCTTTACTCGTGATCGCGTTGAAAAAGATGCAAGGGCTGTTAGTATTGATGAAGAGCGTTTAGCGAAGATTAGAAAAGACATCGACGATGAGTTCGGCATTATTGACGGAGATATTTTCCGTCGTGCCAAGCTTAAACTTTCAGGCAATGTTGTGACTAAAGGTGTCGGAAATATTAAAGCTGGTGATAAGTTAAATGCCAAGGTAATGAAGTCGTTAGACAATACAGAAGTGGCAAAACTTAAGGTTGAAGATGCGGCCGTTAATAAAGAAGTTGCCGCATTGGTTAAACAAGCTAAGGCTAAACAAGTTGAATTTGACAAGTTCTTTGAAGAGGAGCGCGCCAAGATTGCCGAAGGTGCTGAATTACCACCAGGTGTAATGAAGATGGTGAAAGTTTATGTGGCGACACGTAAAACACTTCAAGTGGGTGATAAGATGGCAGGACGCCATGGTAACAAGGGTGTTATCTCACGTGTTTCTCCAATTGAAGATATGCCATATCTTGCAGACGGTTCAACCGTTGATGTGGTTCTTAATCCACTTGGCGTACCGTCGCGTATGAATGTTGGTCAGGTATTAGAGGTGCATTTAGGTTACGCTGCAAAAGGATTAGGCTATAAGATTGCCGCCATGTTAGATGAGCAAAAGAAAACCATGGTAAAAGAAATTAGAGACTTCTTAGATAAGATCTATAATTCTTATGGCAAGCAGGAAGACCTTAAGTCATTTACTGATGAGGAAATCATTGAGTTAGCAAGAAATTTACGCTCAGGTGTGCCAATGGCGACACCAGTATTTGATGGTATTGAAGAAGATGATATTAAGTCTTTGTTGAAATTAGCAGACCTTCCTGAATCTGGTCAGGAGCAACTTTATGATGGTCGTACGGGCGAGCCGTTTGATCGACCAGTAACAGTTGGTTACATGCACATGCTGAAACTTAACCACTTAGTGGATGATAAGATGCATGCACGTTCAACGGGTCCTTACTCATTAGTAACACAACAACCATTGAGTGGTAAAGCACAGTTTGGTGGTCAGCGCTTTGGTGAGATGGAAGTATGGGCATTAGAAGCTTATGGTGCAGCGCATACATTGCGCGAGATGTTAACAGTAAAATCAGACGATGTTGCTGGTCGTGCGAAGATGTATAAGAGTATTGTTGATGGTGTTAATCTAACTGAGTCAGTCATGCCAGAGTCATTTAATGTATTGGTTAAAGAGATCCGTTCGTTAGGTATTGACGTTGAACTAGAGCAACACTAATTAGGAGAATCCGATGAAAGATTTATTACAAATTTTAAAGCAAGAAAATAAAGAACAAGATTTTGATGCGATTCGAGTTGGACTAGCTTCTCCTGAGAAGATTCGTTCATGGTCATATGGTGAGGTAAGAAAACCAGAAACCATTAACTATCGTACTTTTAAACCAGAAAGAGAAGGTTTATTCTGTGCCAAAATTTTTGGTCCAATGAAAGATTTTGAGTGTTTATGTGGCAAATATAAGCGCATGAAGTTCCGTAACGTGGTTTGTGAGAAGTGTGGTGTTGAAGTAACACTATCTAAGGTTCGTCGTGAGCGCATGGGGCATATTGAATTAGCAGCACCAGTTGCACATATTTGGTACTTAAAGTCTCTTCCTTCACGCTTAGGTTTGTTAATGGATATGACGCTTAAGGATATTGAGCGTGTACTTTATTTTGAAGCATTCCTGGTAACAGATCCAGGTTCTACGCCATTAGTACATAAGCAGCTACTAACAGAAGAGATGTACTTTGACGCACTTGATGAGTACGGTGATGATGAATTTGAAGCAAAAATGGGTGCTGAGGCAATCCAAGATGTATTAAAAGAAATGCAACTTGAGAAAGAAGCGGCCAATATACGTGAAGACAGCCTTAATACTAAGAGCCAGACAAAACTTAAAAAATATAACAAGCGCCTTAAATTAATCGATTCATTAATTCAATCGGGTAATAAGCCAGAATGGATGATACTTAAAGTATTGCCAATATTGCCACCTGATTTAAGACCATTGGTACCACTTGATGGTGGTCGATTTGCAACTTCTGATCTAAATGATTTATACCGTCGTGTAATTAACCGTAATAACCGCCTAGGTCGTTTATTAGAATTAGACGCACCAGAAATTATCGTGCGCAACGAAAAGCGTATGTTGCAAGAATCGGTCGACTCTTTGATTGATAACGGTCGTCGTGGTCGTGCAGTCATGGGTAATAACCGTCGTCCACTTAAATCAATCGCAGACATGATTAAAGGTAAGCAAGGTCGTTTCCGTCAAAACTTATTAGGTAAGCGAGTTGACTATTCAGGTCGTTCGGTAATTGTTTGTGGTCCGTATCTTAAATTGCATCAGTGTGGTTTGCCTAAGAAAATGGCGTTAGAATTATTTAAGCCATTTATTTATAATAAGTTACAACAAAATGGATTGGCTTCAACAATTAAAGCTGCTAAAAAAATGGTAGAGAGTGAAATTCCAGAGGTATGGGATATTCTTGAAAAAGTAGTGCACCAACATCCAGTAATGCTGAACCGTGCACCAACATTACACCGTTTAGGTATTCAGGCATTTGAGCCATTATTAATTGAAGGAAAAGCAATTCAACTACATCCACTTGTTTGTGGTGCATTTAATGCCGACTTTGATGGTGACCAAATGGCAGTACACGTGCCATTATCTGAAGAGGCACAACTAGAGGCAAGAACACTCATGTTAGCCTCTAATAACGTACTTCACTTGGCAAGTGGTGAGCCGATTATTGTTCCTTCACAAGACGTTATCTTGGGCTTGTATTACATGACGCGTGAGATGGTGAATCAAACTGGCGAGGGTATGATTTTTGCCAATGCTACTGAAGCGCTTAATGCCTATGAGTCTGGTTCTGCAACATTGCATGCAAAGGTTAAATTACGTATTCAAGAATATGAAAAAATAGAAGGTAAATACCAGCCAACAACAAAGCGTATTGTAGATACAACCGTTGGACGTGCAATTTTTTCAAGAATTTTACCAGCGGGTTTATCATTTGATTTGATCAATGAAGCTATTTCCAAGAAAGTAGTTTCTAACTTGATTCACGTTTGCTATCAAACACAAGAATTAAAAGACACTGTTATTTTTGCAGATCAGATGATGTATATGGGTTTCCAATACTCAACTAAGTCGGGTATTTCTTTCTGTTCAAACGATATGACTATTCCGGACACTAAAGCTGGAATGATTGAACAAGCTGAATCACAAGTTAAAGATGTACAAAAGCAGTATTCACAAGGTATTGTGACTGATGGTGAGCGCTATAATAAAGTAATTGATATTTGGTCGCGAACTTCTGAAACAGTTGCAAAAGCAATGATGGATGAAATTGGTTTCGAAGATTTTGCTAATAGTGATGGTAAAACTGAAAAACTAGCCTCATTTAATTCGGTTTATATGATGGCTGATTCTGGTGCTCGTGGTTCTCCAGCACAAATGCGTCAGTTAGCAGGTATGCGTGGTCTAATGGCTAAGCCAGATGGTTCAATTATTGAAACACCAATTACTTCAAACTTCCGTGAAGGTTTGAACAACATGCAGTACTTTATTTCAACACACGGTGCTCGTAAAGGTTTGGCTGATACAGCGCTTAAAACTGCAAATTCAGGCTACTTAACACGTCGTTTGGTGGATGTTGGTCAAGATTTAGTGATTACAGAAGATGATTGTGGTACTGACAATGGTTTGACAATGAAGGCAACTATTGAAGGTGGAAACATCGTACAAACACTGGGTGCTGCTGTTTTAGGCCGTGTTATGGCTGAAGATGTGTTGGTTCCAGATTCAACTGATGTGTTGCTTAAAAAAGGTCATTTAGTTACGTTAGAAGACTCAAATAAAATTAATGAATTAGGCGTAGAGTCTATCAAAGCACGCTCTACTATTACTTGTGATACACGCTATGGTGTGTGTTCATCTTGTTACGGTAATGATATGGCACGTGGCCATAAGATTGGTGTTGGTGAGGCAGTTGGTGTAATTGCAGCGCAATCAATCGGTGAGCCAGGCACTCAGTTAACCATGCGTACTTTCCATATTGGTGGTGCAGCATCTGCTTCAACAGCGGTGAGTAGTATCAACATTGATAATGATGGTGTTGCTTATTTAGAGGGCATGAAATCAATTACCAATGCCAATGGAGATTTGGTAGTAATTTCTCGTTCATCAGAAGTAACGATTCGTAACAACAAAGGTCAAGAGGTTGAGCGTTATAAGATTCCTTATGGTGCGATTGTTCATGTTCAAGATGGTGGTACTGTTAAGGCAAAAGATAAGATTGCTGATTGGGATCCACATACACATCCAATTATTGCAGAGCAATCTGGCCGTGTTATTTTTGTTGATTTTGTTGAAGGGGTAACTGTTAATAAAAATACAGATCCTTTAACCGGCTTAAACTTCTTTGAGATGATTGACGAGGCAGAAAGATCTGCTGCAGCAAAAGGCTTAAAGCCATTAATTAAAATGGTTGATGAAAAAGATTCAGACCTTGTGTTATCAACACATTACCTACCATCAGATGTAAAAATTCACTTAGAAGACAATCAAGTAATTACGGCAGGTGAGATTCTAGCTAAGATTCCTAAAGATCTTTCTAAAACGAGTGATATTACCGGTGGTCTTCCACGCGTTGCTGATTTATTTGAAGCGCGTAAGGCTAAAGACCATTCAATTCTTGCAGAAGCAAGTGGTGTCATTAGCTTTGGTAATCCAACCAAGAGTAAGGATCGTTTAGTGATCACTTCTGAGGAAGGTGAGGCGACCGAGATGATGATTCATAAGTGGCGTCAAATTAACGTTTTTGATGGTGAAACTGTTGAAAAGGGTGATGTTATTTCTGATGGACCGTCTAATCCTCATGATATCTTGCGTTTATTAGGGGTAGAGGCACTGGCTAACTATATTGTTAGAGAAGTACAAAATGTATATCGTTTGCAAGGTGTAAATATCTCCGATAAGCATATCGAGGTAATTGTTAAACAAATGTTGCGCAAGGTAGAGATTCTTGATGCAGGTGATTCGTCATTTGTAAATGGAGAGACTGCCGAGTATATTCGTGTTGTTGAAGCTAATAAACACTTAGAGGCACAAGGTAAAGATTTAGTTAGTTACCAAAGGTTGTTAATGGGTATTACTAAAGCATCTTTAGCAACTGAGTCATTTATTTCAGCTGCATCATTCCAAGAAACAACACGTGTATTGACAGAAGCCTCAACCACAGGCCGTGTTGATACATTGCAAGGCTTAAAGGAAAATGTAATTGTTGGTCGTTTAATTCCAGCAGGTACAGGCTTTATGCATCATCAGGAGCGTCGCACTCGCCGTGCAGAAGAGGTTATGCAAACGGCAGATGCCGAAGCAGCACTTTCAGAGCAGTTGAGTGAAGCAGAAACAGAACAGATGCCTACTGAAGAGTAAGCTTTAATTTTGTTAAATGAAAAACCGCACCTTTGAGTGCGGTTTTTTGTCTTTGGGTCTATTTATACACAGTGCGCCAAAGGTTCAGTTAAAATGCGCTTATGAACAAATCAAGTTTTGATCAATATAGTGCACAAGGCTATAACCATATTCCAGTTTTCAAAGAGATAGTTCTTGATACGGATACGGCATTAGGTCTTTATCTAAAACTTGGAAACACACCATATTCATATCTTTTTGAATCGGTTCAAGGGGGTGAAAAATGGGGTCGATACTCCATGATTGGCTTGCAGGCACAAACAGTTGTTAAAGTGTTTGATCGCGAGATTCGTATTGAGGAAAAAAACCAACTAATAGAATCACTAACACTTGAAGATCCATTGTCATGGATCCAGCAGTATCTTGAAAAATACAAAGTACCAATCATTGATGAATTACCTGATTTTAATGGTGGTTTGGTAGGTTATTTTGGTTATGAAATTATTCGCTATATTGAACCAAGATTATCAAAAATTGACAAAATTGATGAGCTTAATATTGCTGATATTTTATTAATGGTTTCAAATGATTTAGTTGTGTTTGATAATTTGCTTAATAAAGCATTTTTAATTACGCATGTAGACCCTAATTTGACAACTTATGAGCAAGCTTTGAATAACCTAGATGAAATATCTGAGACAATCAAACGCCCAATTAAGACGAAAGAGAGTCAATCAAGCAATATTAGTAGCGATGATTTTGTCTCAAGTTTTGGCGAGGACAATTACAAGCAAGCGGTTAAAAACATCCAGCAGTATATTGTTGCTGGCGATGTGATGCAAGTAGTTCCATCGCAAAGGCTTAGCTGTGAATTCAACGCAGAGCCTATTGAGCTTTATCGCCAATTAAGGCGTCTTAATCCATCACCTTATATGTATTATCTAAATTTAGATGACGTGATGATTGTAGGCTCATCACCTGAGATATTAACCCGTGTAGATAGTAACAGACGGGCAACAGTGCGCCCAATAGCAGGCACACGTTCTCGTGGCGCTAACGAAAAAGAAGACTTAGCACTAGAAAAAGATCTATTAGCCGATGAAAAAGAAATTGCCGAACATTTAATGCTGATTGATTTAGGCCGTAATGATCTGGGTAGGATTGCTAAAACAGGTACAGTTGAACTCACTGATAAAATGTTTGTTGAGCGTTATTCACATGTGATGCATATTGTCTCTAATGTGGAATGTGAACTTAAAGATAACATGAGTGCTATCGATGTTTTAAAAGCAACATTTCCTGCAGGAACACTTAGCGGTGCGCCAAAAGTACGTGCAATGGAGATTATTGATGAGGTAGAAACACTAAAACGAAATATTTATTCTGGTGCTATTGGTTATTTATCTTGGCATGGGTGTATGGATATGGCCATTGCTATTCGTACTGCAGTAATCAAAGATAAAACCCTTTATGTGCAAGCTGGAGCGGGTATTGTGTATGATTCTGTTCCGCAATCTGAATGGGATGAAACCATGCACAAGGCCCAAGCTTTAATTAAAGCAGCCGAGCAAATTTAGCAAAATCTATATTAATTTTTCATAAAAGTGTTGCAAATACTTTTTAAATGGTTATTATAGTACGTAGTAAGGTTATTAAATCTTATAGGGATTTATTTTTTAAATATAAAGAGGAGAGAAGTATGAAGAAAACCATTTCTTCTATCTCGGCAGTTGTAACACTGGCAACATTATTTATGATGCCTATGGAAGCGGGTGCTAAAGAGATGACGGGCGAAGAAGTTACTTTCGGTCGTAAGGCAGGCAACTGCTTAGCATGTCATATGATTCCAGGTGGTAACCTACCAGGAAATATTGGTCCACCACTACTTGCAATGAAAGCAAGATTTCCAGATAAAGCAAAATTAAGAGCGCAAATTTGGGACGCAACGGTGAAAAATCCACATTCAATTATGCCTCCGTTTGGAAAACACCAAGCGCTAACTGAAAAGCAAATTGATCAAATAACAGACTATATTTACACAAAATAAGGAGAATAAAATGAAAAGAAGATTATTTCTAAAAAGTGCAATGGCAGGTTCTGCAGTTGCAACAGCAGTAGGCGCAGGCTTACTAACACCAAGTATGGTTTTTGCAAACACAGCAGCATTTAAAGCTAAATCAGATGCAGCAGGTGCTTCAGCAGCAAGCGCAGGCAAAGGCTCTTTTAAATTTAAAGCCCCTAAGATTGCTGAGAACGGCGCAGTAGTGCCAATGACAGTTGATGCTTCTAAAATGGACGGCGTAACTAATATCTCTTTCTATGTAAGGGAAAACGGTACACCATTAGCAGCTTCGTTTAATATTTCTGGTGCTCAAGGTTATGTTTCTACTCGTGTTAAGATGGGTAAAACTTCTAATGTAGATGCATTGGTAACAGCAGGCGGTACAACAACTAAAGTATCGCAAGAAGTTAAAGTAACTATCGGTGGTTGTGGCGGTTAATTATTTAACTGACTAAACTATATCAAATTATTAAAGGAGAATAAAAATGGGAAAAATTAAATTAAAGCCTAAAGCTAGAAAAGGTGTTATTGGTATTAAAGTATTAATTAAGCATCCAATGGAAACTGGTTTACGTAAGAAAAAAGGTAAATTAGTACCTGCTAATCATATTACTCATATGACTGTATCACACAATGGTAACAAAGTGTTAGATGCAGATATTGGTAGCTCTATTTCTAAAAACCCTTACTTTAAGTTTAATGTACCTGGTGCAAAGGGCGATACAATTGAACTAGCATATAAGGACAATAAAGGTAAATCAGGTTCTGCATCTGCAAAATCTAAATAACCGATTATTATTGAGGAGAGATCAATGAAAAAACTAATAACTGCAGTGCTCAGTTTAGGTTTAGTGGTTGGTACTGTATCTGCTGGTACAGATATGGAAGCCGATCGTAAAGCCTTTGTTGGCCACTTTAAATCAATCAAGCCAAATGTTGAGTTTGCAGATTACACTAATGGTGTATATGCTTTTGACGCAGGTTCTAGAGATCAATTTGAAGAAATCTTGGATGGTATTCCACCGTATGAAGAAGCGGTAGAAAAAGGCGGAGAGGAATTTGAGAAGTTTGGTTTAGGTAAATGCGCGGCACTTGCAGATCCAAAAGCTGCTCGCCTAGCACACCCATACTATGATGATGCAGCTGGCACAGTGGTGACGCTTGAAGGAACAATTCAAAAGTGTTACACAGAGCAAACTGGTAAGAAAATGGCTACTATGAAAGGCAGAATTGCTAGAATTAGTGCTTGGATTTCAGATCAGGCAGCTGGTGAAAAAATCAACGTAAAAGTTGAGTCGGACGGTGCAAAAGCAGCTTACGAAAGAGGCAAAGCTTTTTTCTATGCAAAGCGTGGCCAGTTTAATATGTCTTGTGCAGATTGTCATGTGTACAACGCTGGTAAAAAAGCACGTGCTGATATCTTATCGCCTGCATTAGGTCATACAACTCACGTACCAATGTATCGTGCAAAATGGGCTGGTTTAGGTACGCTACATCGTCGATATGGCGGTTGCTTAAAGAATATGAGAGCTAAGCCAATCAAGGCACAGAAAGAAGTTTATCGTGACATGGAGTTATATCACCAAGCGATGAGTAACGGTCTTGAGATTACTGACGCTCGTTATAGAAAATAGGAGGACATGATGAAAAAATTATTATTCACTATTTTAACGGTTTTTGCATTATCTGCTCAAGCGGCTGATTTTTTACCAAGTTCTCATAATTGGAACTCAGGCTCATCGGGCGATGCGTTTAGTGCAGCGGTTAGTGCAGCAGAAGCTGATTATGCGAAAGCATTGGCAGCTAATATGGCATGGCGTGATACTGAAAAGATGATTAAAGAGGCTAAAAAGCTTCATAAATCGGGCAAAGTTGATGCCGCAACTGCGTTAGCTAAGAAGGCTCATAAACAAGCAGTAAATGCATTAGCGCAAGCTGCTGTTGCTGGTTCTGCCGGACCTAGATTTTAAAATATCTAGACTTTATTAAAAATGCCTCTTAACTGAGGCATTTTTTTTATCACAATCAGAATAAAAAAATAGTGAGCTATAAAAAAACCTATATTAAATATGACGATGCAATAGATTTAATTAGTAACTATGTATTGCCAGTGGTCACAAAGCTAGATTACCAAATTTCATACAAGGATATTCATATAGATTTGCCATCAGATCCTCAAAAAGTTTATAAGGATCAATGGACTGATTGGAGTAACTTTCTTAGAGCTACTGAATAATAAGATAAAAGTTAATAAAGTTGATGGTTTTTTGTTAATTTTGATTATTTCTGAATTTTTCCAATATAACTGATTTTCAGATAAAAATTCAGGCATAAGTTGGTTTATTTTCTATATAAAAGCCTGTTTATATCTTATTTTTCTTATTTTTAAAGTGTTTTTTAATTAATAATTAAACAATTGATTGTATATTTTTAATATTTGCTAATTTTTACTAAAATAATTTTCATTAATTTTCTTTGGGAAAATAAAAAAGCACCTTATCGGTGCTTTTTTATTATTACTGCTAACTTACTTTTTCTATATATAAATTGGACTTAATGTTGTGAGATCCACATTTTGAGGAAAATTATGAAACTTACATTTTTTATAACTATAAGAAACCACAACACTAAGAATTCACATTCTACAGTAAATTTCACTATGAACTATAGTTTTTATTTTTTAAGTTAAACTAATTAGAGTGTAAAATTATATTAGATGAAAAAAATAGTGGTAATTTTTGCGAATTCAGTTAAGTTTAATAATCATTGTGTGGCCGGAAAAGATATTTTGACTAAACAGTGGATAAGGCCTGTTTCTACAAGGGAGGGAGCAGAGTTATCTGATAAGCAAGTTAAATATGTAAACCCCATGGGAAGATTTACAGTCAAGCCATTACAAAAGATAGAGATTGGTTTTTCAGAGAAAGCATCTATCTTGCATCAGCCAGAAAACCACGTTATAAACGAGGATGAATGGGTTCAAAGATACAATATTAATATAGATGAAATTGAGGAATATTTGGATACCCCTAATGATCTATGGGGGTGTGCTGACTCTATAGATTCTACTTCTGTTAGAGATGGAAATGTAGTTATAAAACAGTCTTTATATTTAGTTAGAGTTTCGAATGTTGAGTTGTACACAAGAGAATATGATGGCAAGCTTAGAAGAAGGGTGTCGTTTGAATATAATGGTATAGAATATGACCTTTCAGTAACAGACCCGAATTTTGATAATATTTTGAATCATAATAATGTTTTATGTATTAGTTTGGGGGGAGAATACAATTCAAGACACTATAAAATTGTTGCAGCTATTTTGTAAGTGGTTAATATAAACTTATATGGAAAAAATATTATGAAAATATCAACAATAGGTTTTACACAAAAAAATGCCGAAAGATTTTTCTCTCTTATTGGTGCTGAAAATATTAAAACTTTAATAGATGTTCGCTTGAATAATGTCTCTCAACTTTCTGGTTTTGCTAAAAGAGATGACCTGAAGTTTTTGCTAAAAGAGTTATGTAACGTTGAATATGTACATGATTTAGACCTTGCCCCAACTAAAGAAATGTTTAATGCTTATAAAAAAGGCGATGATAGCTGGGAAAAGTATGAAAATAATTTTTTAAATTTAATGTCAAAGAGAAATATAGAAAGATCTATAAAACCTCAGATATTAGACAATGGATGTCTATTATGTAGCGAACATGAACCACATTTTTGTCACAGAAGGTTAGTTGTGGACTACTTGAATAATTGTACAGATTTTGATTTAAAAGTTAAACATCTTCTTTAAAAAAATGAAGAGAGTTTTAGTTTTATACCCTGAGCTCTTTAAGTCGTATTCAAAATTTTGTAGAAAACTCTCAAAAATTTTATCAAATTTTTATGAATATACGCTTGTAAGTAACTTGGATCCAAACAGTTTCATATCCTCTTATTGTAAAAAGAATTTGTGTGATTATGAATTATCAAATATAGATATGAGTGAGCTTAATGTGTCTCATGTTATTGTATTTGATGATGGTGAGGAATTCTCAGAGGAGGTGAAATTAATAAAAGATAAAAACATACCGATTAGAGTTATTGATATACTAATTACACGAGTTATAAATATAAAAAAAGACGTTCAATATAAAGGGTTAAAAAGTACTAAAAGTTATGAATATATTGGTAGAGGTTCATATTGGGGAAATCCATACTCCATGTTTGAAGATGGAGACGATCGTGAGGAGGTTATTAGAAAATATAAGTACGATTTTGACTATAACAAGTTTCCCAAAAAAGAAAAATCTGAAGTATATAAACTTGCAGGTAAAAGGTTAGGATGTTTTTGTAAGCCACAGTGTTGTCATGGGGATGTGTTGGCTAATTTTTTAAACCAATGGGATGATAAAAAATAAATAGATTATTTTTTATTTGAAAATACAACTTAATTTTCCATTCATAAAATGAAAAAATTTATTTTTTAAAGCTATTTAATGCCTAATACTGAATTTGTTCATCTACATTGCCATAGTGAATATTCTGTTAAGAATAGCTTAATACGCATTCCAAAACTTATTGATCGTGCAAAAGAATTAGGCATGAGCGCTGTTGCGTTGACTGATGTAGGCAACCTTTTTGCAGCGGTAAAATTCTATCAAAAAGCCAAATCCAGTGGCATTAAGCCTATTTTTGGCGCTGAACTTACAATCAAAGACGACACGCAAGATTATTCAGTATTGTTATTATGTCAAAATCGCCAAGGGTATTTAAATCTGTCTGAGTTAATTTCCCTATCTTATTTGAAAGGGCAAAGTATCGAAGGAGTGGTAATCACTCAAGAGCAGTTAGTGAAGTACCATGAAGGGTTGATTATGATTGCCACAGCAATTCGTAGTAATATTGCACGCGATCTAATTAGCAATAAAGTGCCTGAGGCGAGAGATAAGGCAAAGTTTTGGCTGTCAATTTTTGCTGATCGTTTTTATTTAGGTGTTCAAAGAACAGGGCGAATTCACGACGAAAAACACCTGCATCTTTGTGTTGAGCTCGGTACTGAATTAGATATTCCGCTGGTTGCTACAAATGATGTTGAGTTTTTAGTTAGTGATGATTATCAAGCACATGAGGCCAGGATATGTATTTCACAAGGGTTGCTTTTGGATGATACACGCCGTGAAAAACACTATAGTGATGAACAATATTTAAAATCAGCTGACCAAATGGGCAAATTATTTGCTGATTTGCCACAGTTGTTAACCAACAGTGTTGAAATTTCAAAACGCTGTAATTTACATTTTGAGCTTTATCAAAAGAACTATTTGCCGGTTTTTCCAATTCCTGATGATTTAACGATAGCGCAGTTTTTTTCTAAAGAATCTGAAGCTGGTTTAGATAAGCGCTTAGAAGGAGTTAAGGTTGATCGAAAAGTTTATGATGATCGTCTGGCGTTTGAAATCTCAGTGATTATTCAAATGGACTTTCCAGGTTATTTTTTAATCGTGGCCGATTTTATAAAATGGTCTAAAGACAATGGTATTCCAGTTGGGCCTGGGCGTGGCTCTGGTGCTGGATCTTTGGTGGCTTATGCGCTAGGCATTACTAATGTTGATCCAATTAAGCATGAATTACTCTTTGAGCGTTTTTTAAACCCTGAGCGTGTATCCATGCCAGATTTTGATGTTGATTTTTGTACTGATCGCCGTGATGAAGTGATTGCTTATGTATCTAAAAAATATGGCGCTGAAAAAGTATCACAAATTATTACTTACGGAAAGATGGCGGCGAAAGGTGTTGTACGTGACGTAGGTCGCGTTTTAGGGCATCCTTATGGTTTTAGTGACCGGATATCTAAATCAATCCCAAATGATCTAAAAATGACTCTAGATTTGGCATTGGTAGAGTCCGAAGAATTAAAACAAAGGTATGATGCCGAAGAAAGTGTCGGTACGCTAATTGATTTATCGTTAGAGTTGGAAGGCTTGGTGCGCAATGTTGGTACTCATGCCGGTGGTGTGTTGATTGCACCCAGTAAGATTAGTGATTTTTGCCCAATTTACAAAGGGCCTGATCAGTCCGATGGTGTGGTTTCTCAATTTGACATGAAAGATGTTGAGGCATTAGGGCTGGTTAAATTTGATTTTTTAGGGTTGTCAAACCTAACGGTTATCGATAAGACCGTTAAGCTTATTCATGCGAAAAGCCTAAGCGATGAACCGATTGATATTGATACTTTATCACTAGATGATAAAGCTGTATATAAGCTTTTGCAACGTTGTGATACCACGGGTATTTTCCAGCTGGAATCTGACGGTATGCGTGGTTATTTGAAAAAACTTCAAGCCGACAGCTTTGAAGATATTGTTGCTATGTTGGCACTTTACCGACCTGGCCCACTTGATTCTGGAATGGTGGACAACTACATTAATGTAAAACATGGTGCAGACCCTGAATATCCACATCCAATGCTTGAAGAAATTCTCAAACCTACTAATGGAGTGTTTTTGTATCAAGAACAGGTTATGAAATCTGCTCAAGTAATGGCAGGTTACTCATTAGGTGGGGCAGATTTATTACGCCGAGCGATGGGTAAAAAGATTGCAGAAGAGATGGATGCACAACGCGATGTGTTTGTTAAAGGCGCAGCTAAGAAAAAAATCAACAAACAAAAAGCCAACGAGATTTTTGATTTAATTGATAAGTTTTCAGGCTATGGATTTAATAAATCACACTCTGTAGCATATGCTTATATTTCATTTCAAACAGCATGGCTTAAAGCGCACTATCCAGCGGCATTTATGGCATCAGTATTGTCAGATAAGATGGATGATACCGATAAGATTGCCTTTACTGTTAATGAAGTGCAAAATATGGGTTTGGCTGTTAATGGGCCAAATGTTTGTGAGTCAGACTATGAGTTTAGTATTCAAGATGATAAAACCATTATTTATGGATTGGGTGCTATTAAAGGTGTAGGGAAGGCGCTTGTACAGGCTTTAGTGGAAGAGCGAAATTCTGCTGGCGAGTACCAAGATTTCTTTGATTTTTGTATGCGTATTGAGAAAAAATCACTTAATAAAAGAGCAATTGAGGCATTGATATATAGTGGTGCTTTTGATGTATTTGGCGTTGATAGAGCAAGTTTATTTGAAACCTATCCAAAAGCGTTAAAACAGGCAGAACAAAAACAAAATGACCAATCTAGCGGACAAAGTACTTTATTTGGAAACTTGAAAGAGCATACAGAGTATGAGCCTAGTTATGTATCTTGTCCAAGTTTTCCATTTAAGAAAAGACTACAATTAGAAAAAAGTGTGATGGGCTATTATTTTTATGACCATCCTACTGATGAATATAAAAATGATATAAGCAAAATTGAAGCCACACTTCCTCAAGACATGATTTTTAGAAACAATAAAGATGTTCGGGTGCTGGCTTTGATTTCAGAATTACGTTATATCACCACCAAAAATGGCGATCAAATGGCTAATGTTGTGCTTGAAGATGGCGCTAGAAAAATAAATGCTGTTATTTTCCCAAGAACATTAAACACTGTTAGTGAGCGATTAATTGTTAATGAGATTGTTGTGGTTTCTGGCAAAGTTAAAAAGAATAAAAATTTTGGCGATGATTATCAAGTGATCATCGATGGTATTGATACTTTTGATAGCTTTTTTAAGAGTGTTGATATTAAACTTAATGTCCAACATCAAACACTCTTGGGGCAATTGTCTAATATTCTATATGAGCATCATGGCAGGTGCCCAGTTAAACTGATTTATCAAGATGATAACCTTGAAGGAGAGCTATCCCTTCCAAAGGATTATTTTGTTTCGCCCAAGATACAACTCAGTAAGGCGCTTGATGAGTTATTAGGTGAAAAAATGAGTGAAATTAAAGCCTATTGAGTTGTTTCACATTGGCGCATATAAAAACGCTGATGCTTCTTTCTGTATTGATCAATTGTAATTTTATCATCTAGTTTAATATCTATTTGTCCAGCACAGCTAGTGTTAATAATATTAATATGATTGTTTTTATATCGTTCAGTAGTTATTGTTGCCGGATGGTGAAACCGATTTTTAAAGCCACTAGATATTACGACAGTTTGAGGGGATACTGCACGGATAAATGCACTTGTAGAGGATGTTTTGCTGCCGTGATGTGGTGCAAGCATAACATTTGATAAGAGTCTGCTTGCATGATTTTTGATTAAATATTTTTCTGCTTTTCTCTCAATATCACCAGTGAGCAACACTGAATAATTTTGATTAGAAACCTTGAGTACGCATGAAGCATTGTTGCTTTTAAAGTTGCTACCCTGATCAGGGTTTAGGATTTCAAATAATATACCGTCCCATTGCCATGATTGAGAGGATTCGCAATTTGTAGAAGGTTGGCTAATTTTATGCGGTACTGAAGTGAGTATTTCCTGTGTTTTAAATTTACTTAAAACACTTTTTAATCCACCAATATGATCATTATCACCGTGTGAGATAATAATTTTATCTAGGAAATTAATTTTCTTATTTCTAAGATAAGGGTTGATGACACTCTCTCCCATATTAAATCCAGATGGGTAAGCTGCGCCAGTATCAAACAACAAAGTGTGCCCCTTGGTTTGTACAACTATAGACAACCCTTGACCAACATCTAAAACAGTAATCAGTGCGGAGTTTTGCTCTAATTTTGGCGAGGGCGAGAACAGTATTAATAATAGTATTGGTAAAGATATTTTTCTTAGTTTGAGTTCTTTTGGCAATATGGTAATAACAACAGCGGTAATTAGCAAAATCAAATCAACACTAGTGCTTTGTGCGTAATACCACTGATTAAAGCTAAAATTTTGTAAGAATTCTAATAAATAAGACAATATGACTAAAGATTGGTTACTAATCTCAAAGCTAAAGTGAGCGAGAGTATCGGCTCCAATTAAAGCAAGCAATGCGCCAATTAGCGATACAGGTGTTGTGATAAAACTAAAAATAGGAATGGCTATTAGGTTGGCAATAGGGGAGAGTATTGAGCCTGAGCTAAAAAACCAAGCAATCAGTGGTATGGTTGCAAGTGTAATCAGAAGCTGAATATATATCAGCCGGTAAAGCCAAGACTTATCTTTATGCGTACCTACGCCGTAAATAATAACCGCAACAACATAAAACGATAACCAAAAACCAACACTAAAGATACTAACAGGATTGTAGATAAGCGTTAGAAATAAAGCAACACCATAGAGTTGCCATACATTGTGATGACGCCTTAATATAATAGAGATAAAAACCACACTGGCCATAATAAATGCACGACCTGTGGGAATAGAAAAACCTGCAATAAGTGCATATATAAGTGCAGCTGCAATGCCAAAATAGCCGCCCATTACTTGAGCAGGAATGCGTAATGCACAAAAACTACAACGCCTCCAAATAAAAGCGCTTAATAAATATATCAGACCAGATATAAGACCAATATGAAGTCCAGAGATAACACTTAAGTGTGTGGTATTGGTAGACTGGAATAATTTCCAGTGCAAATCAGTAATTAAAGATCGATCGCCAATAATTAGCGCATTAATAACACCGCCGAAGGATAAATCTTTTAAAAAATACTGCAGGTGTTGACGTGTATCTTGGCGCAATCGATCAATTAATGGTTTGCTATTGGGTGTTAAATATTGGTTTGATTCAGATGATCTAACGTAGCCTGTTGCACTAATTTGTTTATAAAATAGCCATTTTTCATAATCAAAACCGCCTAGGTTTTGATAACCGTTGTTGTGCTTAAGTTTGACTAATAATTGCCAAGTATCGCCTGTGTTTAATTTTTTAGAATGATCGCCATACCAGGATAATTTAAGACGTGCTTTAAAAGGTTTTTCAGATTCAAAAATAAATTTAGTTTTCTTAGGTGTTTGTTCTGGTAATTGTGAAATTTTCCCCTGAATAAGAATTGGCTTATTAAGATAATTATCAGAAACTTGGGCACTGATAATTTGATGTGAAAACCATCCCATCCAGGCAAAACCCAGTAGAAAAATGGCGATATTTAATAGAAGTGATTTATAGCGTCTAAAAAAGGCAAAAAATAGCAAAATTATTGCTAAAAATAAACCCCATTCAAAAATTGAAATATCAAGGGTATTTTTGAGCGAAAAAACAACAATTCCAAATAGGAAATTTAGGGCATAAATTAGCATAAAAAGATAACTATATTGCTTGACTGTTGAAAATCATAAAATTAGTATTTTATGATAGTCTAATATTTCGTGAAACACTTGATTTAATACGTGGAACATGAAAAGTTATCCTCCAAATTGGAACTAGTTAAGTAAATGACCATATTCTAATATAAATAATTTTCATAAATATTCATAAGTTATTGATTTTTAATTAAAAATAATAAGTGATTATTTATTATTCAAAACCATAGAAAACCCCAATATATCGGTATTTTTGATGTTTTTTAACTAGATATTCACAGAGTTATCCACAATTTTGTGAGTAACTCTACTAAGTGTTGATTTAACAATACTTTTGATTGTTTATAAGAATTTTTCAATGAGTATTTCGATGATTTTTCGTCCAATTTTTTCTTTGCTGTTTTTATCTATTTTTTGACTAAATTTTTGTGTTATAAACACCACTTCATTATCACTCATTTTTAGGCCAAAATCAGCTTTTGAAACGTCATTTAAAATAATGGCATCACAACCTTTGTTTTTTAGCTTTTTTTGCGCATTTTTGATTAAATTTTGCGTTTCTGCGGCAAAACCTATGCAGATTGGTTTTTTTTCTAACTGACAAACATCACTAAGAATATCTTTATTAGGAATTAGCTCAAGTGTGAGCCCTTTATTTTCCTTTTTTATTTTATTTTTTTCGATGTTTTTAACACGATAGTCGCTAACCGCTGCACACGAAATAAAAATATCTTGCTTGTGAATATTTTCCATAACTGCCTTGTGCATTTCTGAGGCACTACCTGCAAAAATATTATTTGATTGATCGCTTAGTTGTGTTGAAATATTGCCATAAATCAAATCAACTTGTGCACCGGCCTCTATACAGGCATTTGCAAGTGCGACTCCCATCTTGCCACTTGAATGATTTGATAGGTACCTAACTGGGTCAATTGGTTCAATGGTAGCTCCTAAGGTGATTAATACCTTTTTTCCAGTAAGTTTTGTGCTTGTGAATAAATTAACAACTTGTTTTGCAATTTCATCAGATTGTGCTAGTCTTCCTTGTCCAATATCGCCACATGCTTGGGCGCCTGTTTCAGGCTCAATAACACTTACATTGCGTTTAGTCAGAACTGCAAGATTAGACTTAACACTCTTGGATGCATACATTTGCTGATTCATTGCAGGCGCAATAAGTAGTGGACAATCGCTTGCTAAAATTACATTACTGAGTAAATCACTGGCCTTGCCTGTGGCGAGATTAGCAATAGTGTTTGCACTTGCAGGTGCAATGAGTATTGCATCTGCCCATTTACCCAGCTCTATATGCCCCATTGACAGTTCAGCTTCTTTATCCCATAGATTATGATACACCTTATTTTTTGAAGTGACTTGGAGTGATAGTTCAGTAATAAATTGTGCCCCACCTTGTGTCAGAATAACGCGAACTTCAGCACCCAGGTCTTGTAGGCGACGTACGATATCTGGCGCTTTATATGCTGCAATAGATCCGCTGACACCAAGAATAATACGTTTGTTTGTGAGTTTTTTCATAATTGAATTTTAGCAGTCATACGGATATCGTTCCCCACCATTCTGATATCAGTAATACTAAGCCTGATCTTGTCTGCCATGGTTTTGATTGGCAGTGTTATTGCAGAGTTTGCCTCACTGCCCATAAATACTGGTGCAGTATAGATAATAAATTCGTCAATTAGTTTATCTTCAATCATAGCGCCAACTAGGCCCGGACCAGCTTCAAGTAATACATTGTTAATGCCTTGATCACCTAAGTATTTGAGCGCATCACTCAAATCAATTTTGCCAGAGTTAAGTGTTTTAGTATTTGTAGTATTTAAAACGATTGTTGGTGCATCGTTTGAAAAGATATTTAAAGTTTGATCGTTGATTCTATCTTTGCTATCAATCACCACTCTAAGTGGTGATGAGTCTATACCATCTAATCGAACGCTCATCGATGGATTATCAGCAAGTATTGTGCCGGATCCAGTCATTATTGCTTGATGATTAGCTCGTAAGTATTGCACGTCTTGTCTTGCAGTCTCACTTGTGATCCATTTACTCTCACCTGATTTCATTGAGGTTTTTCCATCTAGGCTCATGGCAATTTTACAGCTAACAAAAGGTATGCCTGTTTGCATGCGTTTGATAAATCCACGATTGAGTATTAATGCTTCATCTTCCATCAGTCCTGTTAATACTTCAATGCCAGAATCTTTTAGTGTGTTAGCACCTTTGCCACACACTAAAGGATTAGGGTCTAGCATGGCAATAACTACCTTTTTAGCACCAGAACCTATAATCGCCTGTGTGCAGGGTGGGGTTTTTCCATGATGAGCGCAAGGTTCTAAAGTAATATAAAAAGTTGCCCCATCGGCTTGATGATTGATTTGTTCTAGTGCTTTGATTTCGGCATGTTCTTCACCAAAGGTCTGGTGATAACCCTGAGCAATAACTTTGCCATCTTTGGTAATGACACAACCCACCATAGGATTGGCCTTAACGCCGTAGCTTCCCTTGCGAGCAAGTTGAAGGGCGATAGCCATAAAATGTGAGTCATTTTTTGAAAAAGATGAGGTCATATTTCAGATATAATTGCCAAGATTTATTTTTAAATAATATAGTTGTATTTTACTCGGGAGAACTAACGTGGATGAACAGAAAAAACAAGCTTTAAAAGCAGCACTTGCACAGATTGATAAGCAATTTGGCAAGGGTTCAGTTATGCTTTTGGGCGATGAGCAATCTCACAGT
Organism: uncultured Candidatus Thioglobus sp.; assembly: GCA_964577715.1. Lineage (GTDB taxonomy): Bacteria > Pseudomonadota > Gammaproteobacteria > PS1 > Pseudothioglobaceae > SUP05. The sequence continues at coordinate 26,883 of CAZOAA010000016.1, forward strand.
GATATTGAGGCAGTTTCTACGGGTAGTTTAAGTCTTGATGTTGCACTTGGTATTGGTGGTTTGCCACGAGGTCGTGTGATTGAAATTTATGGTCCTGAATCTTCAGGAAAAACAACACTAACCTTGCATGTGATTGCCGAGATGCAAAAGCTAGGCGGTACAGCAGCCTTTATTGATGCTGAACATGCACTTGATACTGCTTATGCTAAACGTTTGGGTGTAAATACTGACGAGCTATATGTGTCTCAGCCAGATACGGGAGAACAAGCCTTAGAAATTACCGATATGTTGGTGCGTTCGGGCGGAATGGATATTGTGGTGGTAGATTCAGTAGCAGCGCTCACGCCAAAAGCAGAAATTGAGGGTGAAATGGGTTCATCGCACATGGGTTTGCAAGCAAGGCTTATGTCTCAAGCGCTTAGAAAACTAACTTCAAATATTAAAAAAACCAACACCATGGTAATCTTTATTAATCAGTTACGTATGAAGATTGGCGTTATGTTCGGTAATCCTGAAACGACTACGGGTGGTAATGCGCTTAAATTTTACGCTTCAGTACGTTTAGATATTCGTCGTATAGGCGCAATTAAAAAAGGCGATGAAATTCTAGGCAATGAAACCCGTGTTAAAGTATTGAAAAATAAAGTAGCTCCACCATTTAAACAAGCTGAATTTCAAATTCTGTACAATCAAGGTATTTCAAGAGAAAGTGAAATTATTGATTTAGGCGTTAAGCTTGGCTTTGTTGAAAAAGCAGGTGTTTGGTATAGTGTAGATGGCGAAAGAATCGGCCAAGGTAAAGACAACGCAAGAGAATATTTAAAAGAAAATGCCGAACTTGGCCAAAAGATCGAAAAACAAATTCGTGAGAAACTAATGAGTGATGGTGGCTCAGATACAAGCAAATAAATGTTATGCAGCCGCAATGCGGATGTTGGTTCGACGTGAACATTCGCAATTAGAACTTAGACAAAAGTTATCACTTAAAGAATTCAACGCTAATGATATTACCAGTGCAATTGATTTATTAATTGAGCAAAATTATCAAAGTGATGAGCGTTTTTCCCAAGGTTTTATTCAAATGCGCTTTAATCAAGGAAAAGGCCCGGTAAAAATCTCACTTGAGCTTAAACAAAGAGGTATTGATCAGTTTGATCTATCTGAATTTGATTGGTTTGATTTAGCCAAAACCGTGAGAGAAGATAAGTACGGTTTAGGCATTCCTTCAGAGTATAGTGAGCAAGCCAAACAAAAAAGATTTTTACAATCTAGAGGGTTTGATTTTGATCAAATTAATCAATCTTTTTCAAAATAAATCATGCATGGCAACATAAAAAGCGATCAAACTCAAGCTTATGATTTTAAGACCAGAGACATTAAGGTCCTAAAGAAGCTGATGCCTTATTTGTTAAAGATGCGTGTTCGCGTTATCTTAGCGACGTTATTTTTGATTTCAGCAAAATTAGCAAATGTTGCTGTGCCTGTTGTTTTAAAAGAAATTGTTGACTCATTGGATCAAACCAATGTAGTGTTAATACTGCCATTAGGCTTGTTGTTTGCTTATGGTACACTCAGATTAGCCAGTTCATTGTTTAACGAGCTTAGGGATGCTATTTTTGCAAAGGTTCGTTATCATGCCATGCATCTAATTGCATTGGGAGTATTTAAGCATTTACACACACTAGATTTATCTTTTCATTTGGACCGTCGTATTGGAGGCATTACTCGTGATATTGATAGAGGCACCCAAAGTGTGTCTACATTACTCTCAATTTTTGTTTTTAACATCTTGCCTTCATTTTTTGAAATTTGTTTGGTGATTGGTATTTTATGGATTAATTACGATATTTTCTTTGCAGGTGTTTCACTGCTAACAGTTGTTTTTTATATTGGATTGACATTGGCCATTACTACTTGGCGGATGAAGTATCGTTATGAAATGAATGACATGCAATCTGAAGCTAATACCAATGCAGTAGATAGCTTGATTAATTATGAAACAGTTAAGTACTTTAATCAAGATAAATTTGAGGTTGATCGTTATGATAATACGATGACGCGCTGGGAGAGTGTTGCAACTAAGAGCTTTACCTCAATGACAGCACTTAATTTTGTTCAAGGCGCGGTTATTGCCATTGGTGTAACTATTATTCTTGTTCTAGCATCACAAGGCGTGGTCGATGAAAATTTGAGCCTTGGTGATTTGATTATGATTCAAGCATTGCTCCTGCAGTTGTTTATGCCATTAGGTAGTTTAGGTATTATTTATCGACAGATCAAACACAATTTTATCGATATGAATAATATGTTTGATTTGTTAGAAAGGTCATCCAAGGTTCAGGATATAGATAATGCACCAAATTTAGAAATAGGACAAGGAAAAGTAGAATTTAATCAAGTGGCTTTTTCTTATCAAGGGAAAGACAAAGTATTAAAAGACATTAGTTTTGCAATTGAACCAGGGCAAAAAGTAGCTATTGTTGGCTCGTCTGGTGCGGGAAAATCAACCTTAGCAAAACTACTTTTTAGATTTTATGATGTCAGTAATGGAGAAATATTGATTGATGGTCAAAATATTAAACTACTTAATCAGCATTCTGTGCAATCGGCCATTGGTGTCGTACCACAAGACACCGTCATGTTTAATGAAAGTATTTATTACAACATTGCCTATGGTAAGCAAGGCGCGACAAAAAAAGAAATTGAAAAAGCAGCTAAACTTAGCTTTATTGATGATTTTATTAATCAACTACCACAAGGTTACGACACATTAGTTGGTGAGCGAGGTTTAAAGCTCTCAGGTGGTGAAAAGCAACGCCTTGCTATTGCTAGAGTACTTTTAAAAAATCCACCAATTTTAATTTTTGATGAGGCTACATCAGCGCTTGATTCACATTCTGAGAAAATGGTACAAAAAGCATTAAAAAAGCTTTCAAGTGAGCATACAACATTAGTAATTGCACATCGTTTATCGACCATTGTTGATGCCGATAAAATTATTGTACTTAGCGATGGCATTATTAGAGAAAGTGGCACACATGAGCAGTTGTTAAAAGCTAATGGTCAATATGCACAACTTTGGAGCCTGCAGTCTAGAGATACAAATAATGAAATTTGAATTAAAAAATACCGATAATAAAGCTCGTCGTGGCACCATGGCATTTGATCGAGGTACGGTTGAAACTCCAGCTTTTATGCCGGTTGGTACTTACGGTACTGTTAAGGCAATGACACCCGAAGAGGTAAGTGAAATTGGTGCGCAAATCATCTTAGGCAATACGTTTCATTTAGATATCACCCCTGGCACTGAAGTGATTAAAGCGCATGGAGATCTTCATGATTTTATGCATTGGCAAGGCCCAATTCTAACAGATTCTGGCGGTTTTCAAGTGTTTAGCTTGGGTGATATGAGAAAGATTAGTGAGAGAGGTGTAGACTTTCGTTCTCCAAAAAATGGCGATAAGATTTTTATGGGGCCAGAAGAATCGATGCAAATTCAACAGAAATTAGGCTCAGATATTGTCATGATTTTTGATGAATGCACACCTTATCCAGCTGATAAGTCAACCGCTGATCAGTCAATGCAATTATCTCTTCGCTGGGCTAAACGATCAAAAAAAGAGCATAAAAGGCTAAACAACAATAATGCTTTGTTTGGCATTGTTCAAGGTGGCATGTATGAGGATTTACGTTGCGAGTCTGCTCAAGCTCTGGTAGATATGGATTTTGACGGCTATGCAATTGGTGGTTTAAGTGTTGGTGAACCTAAAGAAGAAATGATGAAGGTGTTGGAGTATTTACCTGGCCAACTACCTAAAGATAAACCTAGGTATTTAATGGGCGTGGGCACGCCAAGTGACTTGGTAGAGGCGGTTGAGCGTGGTATCGATATGTTTGATTGTGTGATGCCAACACGTAATGCACGCAATGGTTATTTGTTTACCTCGCTAGGGGTTGTTAAAATTCGTAACGCAAAATATAAACTAGACACAGGGCCATTGGACGAGAAATGTACTTGCTATACTTGTCAAAATTATTCCCGTTCGTATTTACATCACCTGCAGCGCAAGAATGAAATTTTAGGTGCTCGCTTGGCCACCATTCACAATTTATATTATTATCAAGATCTAATGGCGCAAATGCGCGATGCTATCGAACATAATACTTTTTTAGCATTTAAGAAAAATTTTTACTCTTTGCAAGAAGATAAAGGTGAGTAAAAGATTATTATTTTTTGTTGATGAAGGCGGATTTGATGACTTTACCCCATTATTTATTAGTATGGGCTTTGATGTTGATTTTGAGGACTCACAAAGAAAAGCAGTTAAATTAGCTAAGAAAAACACTTATCAAGTGTTGGTGGCTGAATTTAGTTATAACCCTGAATTTCGTGATCGTGTTAGTAATATTGAATCTTTATTGGCAACATTAGAGGGCAACTCTCCAGAGGTAAAAATTATCATACTTTATGATGAAATTAATCAAGTACAACTCGAACAATTAAAACAGCGCTACAGAATAGATACAACACTTAAGTTTCCAATTAGCGAAAATAACATTAAAGAAAGTATTAGTGTGTAGTTTGTTTTTTAAAATATACATCTAATACTTCTCGTGCGAGTGGCGCCGCTTTAGAACTACCACTACCAGCATTTTCAACAATGACTGCAATGGCTATTTGAGGGTTTTCAACGGGTGCAAACCCTGTAAATAATGCATGATCTCTTAGGCGTTCGTCTAATTTTTCAGCAATGTATTCTTCTTCAGCATCAAGTCCAAATACTTGAGCAGTACCTGTTTTTCCTGCAAGTGTATAAGTCAACCCTTTATTAAGTCTTCTAGCGGTGCCTTTTGGGGCGTAAATAGTTTGCCTCATGCCATCAATTACATCTTCCCAATTTTTAATATTTTTAATGGGTATTTGTGTGGCAAGATTGTTTTCTATTCCTTTAACAATTTGATTAGGGGTTTGAATATTTTTAAGTAATGTTGGTTTAAAAAGTTGCCCTTTATTGGCTAAGGCCGCTGTTGCAACAGCAAGTTGCAATGGACTGGCAGTCATAAATCCCTGACCAATACCAACAATGAGTGTTTCTCCGCGATACCAAGGTTCATCTTTATTAATTTTTTTCCAAGATTTAGAAGGTAGTACTCCTTTTTTCTCTCCTGGAATATCAATGCCTGTTTTTTTACCAAAATTAAACAGTTCTAAATTATCATGTAATTTATCAATGCCCATTTTATTAGCAAGATCATAGAAAAATACATCGCAAGATTGTGCGATAGAACCTTTAACATCAACATGACCATGTCCTGTTCGTTTCCAGTCATTAAATTTTCGTTTAACATTTGGGAGTTTGTAATAACCTGGGCAAAATGTTTTGCTTTTATTAGTAATTACACCTTCTTCAAGTCCGGCTAGTGCCACCATGGGCTTAACAGTTGAACCTGGAGGGTAGAGTCCTTGAATGGTTCGGTTGAGTTGAGGTATATCTTGTGAGGTTTGTAGGCTTTGATAATTTTTATGAGAAATTCCATCAACAAACCAATTAGGATTATAGATTGGAGTACTGACTAACGTTAAGACTTCACCGTTTTTAACATTGACTGCCACAATAGCCCCACGTTTATCTTTAAGTAGAGACTCTGCTTTTTTTTGCATATCAAGATCAACACTTAGATATAGGTTTTTTCCAGCAATGGCACGTTCGATAATTTTAGTATCGACAGCCCTGCCAGAAACATTTCTCTCAATTTGTTTTTTTCCGCTAGTGCCATGCAGTAGTGTTTCGTATTGTTTTTCAATGCCTGTTTTTCCAACAAAGGAAGTGCCTAGATAATTTTCTTTATCATAGAAAAGTTTATCCTTTTTATTCATTCTAGAAACATAGCCTGTTACATGAACGCTTGAGCCATTATCAGGATAGATTCGATGGAAATAAGGCTCAATATCAACACCAGTAAATTGATTACTAACTAAAAATTCAGCAACCTGTGTTTCATTTAATTTATGTTTAATTGGAATATTGTGAAATTTTTTATATTGTTTTCTGATTTTGTGAAATTGCTTAATATCTTCATCATTAATCAAACCTGTTTTTTTAAGTGACAATAAAGTTTTAGCAGTATTTTTAACTTTTTCTGGGGTTAGGGTGAGCCTGTATGAAAGCTGGTTTTCAGCCATAATTTTGCCATTTCGATCCAATATGTTTCCTCGTGCGGGCACAATAGGCAAAGTGCGCATTTGATTACCTAACGCCTCTTCAGCGTAGTGGTCATGATTAACAATTTGTAGGTTATATATTCTAAGAACCAGTATTAAAGTTAATATGAATATAAATAGAAATGCTAAGAACAACCTAGATGAAAAAATCTTATTCTCTAGAGCAGTGTTGCTAATTTTTTCCATTATGAGATTAGCTTTTTAATCGCTAGTGTCGACATTTTGAGATTAATAATTTTATTATTGGCCAAAAAATTGCACTTGATAATGGGGCAATTAATAAATAATAACTAAAGTCCAATCCTTGAATAGGTATATGTATTAATAAAATAATGGCTAGGTAGATGCTAGATGCACCAAATACATATACTTGCTGTGTGCTTAGATTTGAAGAAAAAAACGATAGCTTTACTTTAGAGATAAAGGCACTACTGAGAATAAGTGCTAAAGCGTTTTGACCTAATATACTGCCTTGGAGAATATCAATAAGAATACCTATAACCAAAGCCAAGAAAAATTGATCATTAGCATTAGAATAAACCAGCCAATAAGTATAAAAAAGCAATACCCAGAAAGGTGATGATTCTAGTATTATTTGTGGCAGAGGCAAAGCAGTCATAATTAGAGAAAAGATTATGATCTTGGCAAGAAAAATATTAGGCCGTTGAATATTCATGATTAATCTTGCCTCTCTATTAATACAAATTCTAATTGCTTAGTATCTTGAATAGGGCTTAGTTCAATGTGCAGAAAAGGGTCGTCTTCATGTGTTTCAACATGTATTACTTTTCCTAAAGGGTACCCCTTAGGAAATTTAGATCCAACAGCACTAGTTAAAAATATATCACCCATTTCTATATCTGATCCAGTTTCAATAAAATTAATACTTAATTTATTTTTTTTAGAAGCAAGACCTTTACTAATTCCTCGAATACCGTTGCGTTCACTTTGTGCAGGAACATGTTGAGTTGGGTCGGTAATCATTAGTATTGTGCTATACAGTGGCGTCACTTGAGTAATCTGACCAACAACACCTTTAACGCCTAATGCAACCTGCCCTATTTTTAGACCATCGTTACTGCCTTTGTTGATAATAATTTGTTTTTTGAGTCGCGACTGATTTACCGAGTTAATACGAGCCATTGTAAATTTTTTTGATTTAACACTATAGCTTGCACCAAGTAGCTTGCTTAATTTTTGATTTTCTAACAATAATGAATTGTATGTTTGTAACTTGGTTTTTAATTCAGTTAATTCGTTGTTTAATTGTTTGTTTTGGTTGAGTAATGTCTCTTTACTAATACCTTGGTCATTGATCCAAGCATAGATTATTGAGGGCAGGTTGACAACTAGATAAATAGGCGAAATAAGCGTATTAACAGATTGTCTTAGACTGTTTAGATATGAAAATTTATAGTCTGAAATTATTAAAAAAACAGCAATAAATATAGGAATGAAAAGTCTAAAAAACTTCATGACTTTTTCATTTTAAGTAGTTATTCTGAAGCTAAGAAACCCATGTTATGTTTGCTAATCATATCAAGCGCAACACCACCACCACGGGCAACACATGTAAGAGGATCATCAGCAATTCGTACTGGTAAGTTAGTTTCTTTATTGATTAATTTATCAAGGCCCTCTAAAAGAGCGCCACCCCCCGTTAATACCAGACCATTTTCAGCAATATCAGAGCTTAGCTCTGGCGGTGTTTGTTCTAAGGCAGTACGAACAGCGCCGATAATCATTGATAAAGGCTCTTGTAGGGATTCTAAAATTTCAGTATTGGTAATTTCAAAGCTAACTGGAATACCTTTGGTAACATCACGTCCTCTAAATTCAATTTTTTTAACGGCTTTAGTTTTGTATGCAGAACCAACTTCTTCTTTGATTTTTTCAGCTGTTGAGTCGCCAATGATAATGCCGTGTTCGCGTCGAACGTATCTCACAATGGTGTCGTCAAATACATCGCCACCAATACGTAGTGAATCAGAATAAACAATACCGTTAAGTGACATAATAGCGATTTCAGTAGTACCACCACCAATATCGATTACCATAGCGCCCGATGCTTCTTCAATGGCCATACCAGCACCAAGTGCTGCAGCCATTGGTTCTTCAATAAGGTACACATCACGCGCACCAGCACCAACTGCGCTTTCTTTGATTGCACGTCTTTCAACTTGGGTAGCACCACAAGGTACACAAATAAGTACTTTAGGGCTAGGTGAGAAAAAACTAGAACGCAATACCTTTCGAATAAAGTGCTGTAGCATTTTTTCAGTGACTTTAAAATCAGCGATTACACCGTCTTTCATTGGGCGAATAGCTTCAATTGATCCAGGTGTTTTACCTAGCATATTTTTAGCATCGTGACCAACTGCAATAACTGTAGATTCTAATGAACCTCTATCGTGGCGAATAGCTACCACTGATGGTTCGTTTAAAACAATAGTGCCGTCCATGTAAATGAGTGTATTGGCAGTACCTAAATCGATTGAAAGGCTTTGTCCTTTTAAAAAATCAAACATAAAAAATCTCAGTTAAATATTGGTTAAAATAAAGAAGATATCATACTATAAACCCCTAGTGAAAATTAGGCAATATTTAAAGCATAATTAAGATGAAAATCAAGCAAAAACATGTAATTGAAAGCGTTTGTAATGCTTTGCAATATATTTCTTATTATCACGGCCCTGATTTTATTCAATCAATGGCCAATGCTTATGAAAAAGAAAC
>CAZOAA010000017.1:0-34578 GCA_964577715.1 uncultured Candidatus Thioglobus sp.
TTTGATCAAGGCTTGGGAGATTTGTATGTGGTGCGTGTGGCGGGCAATGTGCTCGATCAAATGGTTGTAGCTAGTATTGAATACGCAGTGCTTCATTTAGATGTATCGTTGATTATGGTGATGGGGCATTCGCAATGTGGTGCGGTGGCTGCAACGTGTAATCATGAGCAATTAGAGGGGCATCTGCCTTCTTTGACTTTTGCGCTTAATCCAGCACTCAATCAGGTGAAGAGTCAGCCTGGGGATTTGGTTGAAAATGTCACCTTGGCTAATGTCAATAATGTGGCGAAAGAATTAGGGCAAACCGGTGCGCATTTTCCAGAAATGGTTGAAAAAGGTAAGCTAACTATTGTGCCTGCTTATTATCATATCGGAACAGGCAAAGTGGAGTTGTTAAAGTCATGAGTCTTGAGGTAACACAAGAATTGTTAAACAGTTTGTATTGGATATCGCTATTGGCGGTCATTGTTTCTTCAGCATCGGGTGTACTGAAAGCAGGTTTTAGAAAATTTGATTTATTTGGTGTGATTATCATCGCTATTACCACGGGTTTAGGCGGCGGATCTTTAAGAGACATGCTGTTAGATATTAGTGTTTTTTGGATACAAGATCAGGTGTTTTTTGTTGCTTCTTTATTAAGTGCAGTAGCTATTTTTATCGGCGCAAGGTTGATCAAAATTTCACCAAAATTCTTTTTAATTCCAGATGCAGCAGGTCTAGCAACATTTAGCATGGCTGGTACGATTGTGGCACTAGTATCAGGAGCACCATGGCTAGTGGCTAGCTTTATGGGTGTGGTAACAGGTACGATGGGCGGTATTTTTAGAGATATGCTGTGCAATGAAACACCAATTGTTTTTAAAAGCCCGCTGTACGCAACAGCTGCATGGCTAGGGTCGTTGTTGTTTATTGTAATGCTAAATTATGGTATTAGTGTTACCGTGTCAGCAATTGTTGCTGGATTTGGAATTTTTATTGTTAGATTGGTGGCAATCCGCCTTGATTTAGGATTGCCGAAGTTTCAATTAAAAGAGTGAAGCCTTTTTAAAGATCCAGTGCTTCAACCTCTAGTAGCATTTTGTTAATATGCACACCGAGTTGGGCGTCATAGCCATGCCAGCTTCTATAATCAGCGAGTCGCTTGTCAGCAAAAGGCTTGATTTCGTAATCAGATAAGTCTTCTTCATAACCTTTTTCTACCTCTTGTTTGATAGTTACAAGGTAATTTAAATAAGTATCAATAACTTTTTCCTTATCGCCTGAATGACCATGGCCAGGCACATAGGTATCAATATCAAGTGTTTGTGCATAATTAAGAAGTTTGATGTTGTCAACCATACTTGATGAGCTGTCAAATCTGCCCATTCTGTGATTAAGTGCGTTGTCACCAGTGAAAAGAGTTTTAGATTCTTTGTGTTCAATCATAATATCTGAGGACGAATGTGATGATGGCACAGGCGAGTGAATAACAAGCGTTTGACCGTCAATTTTTAAGGTGTCTTTATGATTAATTGAATAACTCGGGATAACTGCAACAGTATTTTTAGCCTTTCCAGCAGTTAGTTCGTTATAGAATTTTACCCATCTTTCGGCTTCACCGTATTCTGCCTCTCTAATCATGTTCATATGGGCATAAAATTTGGCTTCAGGATATTTATCTTTAATCGCATGATTACCCAACCAATGATCACCATGAACGTGTGTGTTAATAACAGCAATAACTGGTTTTGATGTAATGGCTTTAACTTCATTCAGAATATGATCACCAACCAGTTTAGAGCTACCTGGGTCGATGAGTATGAGGCCGTTGTTACTTTCTATAAAAGCTGGGTTGTTGATAAAGCCATGGTTGTTGATACTCGGTTCATCAAGTGGGCCATGCATAACATAGGTCTGAGCATTTAATTTTTCAAATTTAAAATCGCCAACACCTTCAATCACCCAAGCGTGTGTTAATGTTGAAAATGCTAGTATCAATAGTAGTGTTATTTTTTTCATATTCTCTCACGATATAAAGTATTAAGCCTACATTGTACCTTTGTTATAATTTCCTTATGCGTAAAAAACCAACCATCCTAAATATTGAAACGCTTGCTACAACACGTGTTTTTAATATTGAGTTATTGGATTTAGAATTCTCGAATGGTGAAACTCGCCAATATGAACGCCTAAAGCCGCCTGGAGAGGGTGCGGTTTTGGTAATTCCAATGTTGGACGATGACACAGTACTAATGATTTACGAATACTCTGGCGGTACTGATCGCTACGAGCTGGCACTCACTAAAGGCAAAATTGATGCGGGAGAAAAGCCCCTTGAGGCAGCTAATCGAGAGCTAATGGAAGAGATTGGCTATGGCTCAAATAAGCTAACTTTTGTGAAAACCGTGACATTGGCACCTGGTTATCAATCCAACATTACTCATATTGTTTTAGCGCAGGATCTTTATGAAGCAAGCGCTGAAGGCGATGAGCCAGAACCGCTTGAAGTTGTTAAATGCAAACTCTCGGAGTTGGAAGATTTGGTTTACAACGAAGATTTGACCGAAGCCAGAAGTATCGCTGCACTATACATGGCTAAAGAGATTATTAGAAAACAAAACGCGTGATTAATATCCCAGAAGAATTTATTCTTCACTCAAGTGATACACCTTTTCCAAATATTGATTTAGCACTTGAAGAGCCGAATGGATTGATTGCCATTGGCGGAGAGTTGTCCACTGAGCGTTTGCTAGACGCCTACCAAAGAGGAATTTTCCCTTGGTATAGTGAAGGAGAACCAGTACTTTGGTATAGCCCAAACCCTAGAATGGTGATTACCAAAGACAAACTCCATATTTCAAAAAGTTTGGCCAAAACACTCAAAAGCAAGCAATTTGAAGTGCGTATAGATACTGATTTTGATCGGGTTATTAATCAGTGTCGAACCATTAAGCGTAAGGATCAGAACAGCACTTGGATTGATAATGACATGGTTGCTGCCTATACAGAGCTGCACCGACAGGGTTATGCACACTCAATTGAAGTTTATAAGGATAATCAGTTAGTCGGTGGGCTTTATGGCGTGGCTATGGGTAAGGTGTTTTTTGGTGAATCGATGTTTTCTTGTCAGAGTGACGCATCCAAAGTAGCTTTTGTTCATTTGTTAAAAAATACCGACTATCAGTTAGTCGATTGCCAAGTGGAAAACCCACACTTGAAAAGCTTGGGTGCCTTTAATATTAAGCGTTCTGCGTTCACACAACAACTAAAAGAATTGCTGTAAAATAAAGATTAATTTAACACAATACTATCATAAGATATGGGTACAACAATTAAATTGGCTGCATTAGGATTGATCGTTATCGGTTTATCTGCTTGTGGAAAAATGGGCGAATTAGAGCCGGTTAAATCTGAAAAGGTTGCATCAGCTTACACTGCAATTTACCACGTTTAATTCTCGTTGAGTTTTTCATACCAAAACCAAACCTTACATGCTGAGTCTGTTGCAATAACAGACTTGATGGCAGCTTATGGCTCGCCACTTTATGTGTATTCACGCACGGATATTGAAAATAATTACCGTGAGTTTAATGATGTTTTTGGTAATCATCCGCACTTGGTTTGCTATGCGGTAAAAGCTAATTCAAACTTGGCAGTGCTTAATGTGCTGGCCAAAATTGGTGCGGGTTTTGATATTGTATCTGAGGGTGAGTTAGAGCGAGTACTAGCAGCAGGAGCTCAGGCAAATCGCTGTGTATTTTCAGGGGTGGCTAAAACCCAGCAAGAGATTTCTCGCGCATTAGAGGCAGGCGTTCGTTGCTTTAATGTTGAGTCGGCTGCAGAGCTTGACAGAATAGAAGCAGTAGCGCGTTCGTTAGATATGCAAGCACCCGTCTCGATTCGTGTTAATCCAAATGTTGATGCTAAAACACATCCGTATATTTCTACTGGACTTAAAGAAAATAAATTTGGTGTTGATATTGATGATGCACTTAGCTTGTACCAACGCGCACATCAGTCTGAATATTTGAATGTAGAGGGTATAGATTGTCATATTGGTTCACAGATTACAGAAATATCTCCATTTTTGGATGCGTTAGACAAGGTATTAGAGTTGCTTGATCAGTTAAATAATCAAGGCATTGCAATCAATCATTTAGATTTAGGCGGTGGCGTTGGTATTGTTTATGACGATGAACAAACGGTTGACATACAAGCTTATATTGATGCAATTGTTAAAAAAGTAGGTGGCATTGAGGTGATTTTAGAGCCGGGAAGAGCGATTGTGGGTAATGCAGGCGCATTTATTACTAAAGTTGAATTTTTAAAGCAAAATTCTGATCATTCATTTGCCATTGTTGATGGTGCAATGAATGATCTTTTGCGCCCAAGTTTTTATAATGCTTATCATCAGGTGCTACCTATTAATGAAAATGCTAGTGGCACTCAGGCAAGCTGGGATTTGGTTGGGCCAATTTGTGAAACGGGAGACTTTTTGGCTAAAGGCAGAGATTTATCTTTATCGCAAGGCGATTATTTGGCATTGATGTCAGCCGGCGCGTATGGATTTACCATGAGTTCGAATTACAATTCTCGTCCACGTGTGGCTGAGGTAATGGTGAGTGGTGATCAACATAACTTGGTACGTGAGCGTGAAACTATTAATGATCTTTTTGATAAAGAGAGTATTGTTAATGACTAAACTAACTAACAATCAAAAGAAATTTTTAAGATCGATAGGTCATTCGCTTAAGCCAGTAGTGATGGTTGGTCAGCACGGTTTAAGTGATGCAGTGCTAGCAGAAATCGAATCTAGTATGGGTAAACACGAGCTACTTAAGATAAAAATTCGCACAGAAAGTAAAGACGAAAAACAACAGATGGTCGATAAAATCCTAGACTTTTCAAAGTCTCATCTGGTGCAAGTGATTGGCAATGTGGTGGTTATTTATCGAGCTTTTGATGAAGAGCCTCAAATCATTCTTCCGAGAAAATAAAATCTCATGACCAAGATTGCAATTAGCGCTGCAGAAACTTCGGGCGACCTAATTGGATCGAAGCTTGTTCAATCTTTAAAAAAACAAGATCCAGCACTTCAAATTGAAGGAATGTGTGGCGAAAAAATGCATGATGCAGGTTGTGTTAAGCATTGGGATATGCGCCTTGTTAATGTCATGGGTTTTAGTGAAGTATTAAAAAAACTACCTTCACTGATTAAACTAAGAAATACAATAGTGCGCTATTTTTTTACCAATAAACCTGATGTGTTTATTGGCGTTGATGCGCCAGATTTTAATTTTGTCATTGAGAAAAAACTAAAAGATAAAGGAATAAAGACCATACATTTTGTTTCTCCTTCTGTGTGGGCTTGGCGTCAATCACGTGTTAAGAAGATAAAGCGTTCAACAGATTTAGTGTTGTGCCTGTTTCCTTTTGAGGTTGATTTTTATAAAAACAATAATCAAAGAGCGGTATTTGTAGGACATCCTTTGGCTGAAAGTTTAAGCCCTAGAAAGTATCAAACAACAGGTAAAAATATTCTTTTGATGCCAGGATCTAGAGAGGGAGAAGTAAAAAGGCTACTACCTGAAATGCTTTTAGCAGTACAAATGATGGCCGAGAAAGATCCAGATTTAGTTTTTCATCTGGCTTTAGCCAATGATGCGTTACTTGAATGGGTGAAGCAACAAACACGAGATATAAGTATTAGCATCTCTATAGGGGATGCGCACCAACGTATGGAACAAGCTGATTTAGTGTTGGTTGCCTCTGGCACAGCCACACTTGAGTTAGCCTTGGTTGGCGTGCCTATGGTTGTCATTTACAAATTATCAGCCTTTAGTTATTTTATTGCTTCTCGTTTGGTAAAAAGTGAATATGTGTCGTTGCCTAATGTTATTGCTAAGAAAACCCTAGTGCCAGAACTGATTCAAGATGAAGCTAATGGTGAAAATATTGCCCAACATGTGATGGAGATACTATCAAGCGACAACAAGTCTTTAGTTAAGGAATTTAACGCCATTCATGCTCAATTAAAACACAATGCTGCTGATGAGTCAGCAAAAGCAATTATTGAATTTATCAATGAATAGCCATCTCTCTCAAATTGTTAATTTAGCATTGGAAGAAGACATAGGTACTGGCGATGTTTCTGCTAGTCTACTGCCTAATGATATTGTAGATGCAAGTATTATTTCAAGAGAGGATGCAATTGTATGTGGTGTTGAATATGCACAGTACGCTTTTTTATCAGTCGATAACTCTATAGAAATAGTTTGGCAAGTTAATGATGGTGATCGTATTGATGAGAATCAAGTATTATGTTTGCTAAAAGGGCCGGCACAATCAATAGTAACTGCCGAGCGAGTGGCGCTTAATTTTTTGCAAACATTGAGCGCTACCGCCTCTCAGACGAGGCATTTAGTGGATAAAATTTCTCATACACAGACGCAATTATTAGATACTAGAAAAACTATTCCCGCTCTACGTTTGGCTCAAAAATATGCTGTTAAATGTGGTGGCGGTACTAATCATCGATTAGGGCTTTATGATTGTGTCATGATTAAGGAGAACCATATTTTAGCAATGGGCTCTATTGAATCGGCTATTGAGTCGGCAAAAAATCGTTATCCAGATTTAGATTTGATTGTTGAGGTGGAAAATTTAGAACAATTAAGTGACGTATTAGCACTCGATGGAATTAAACGAATTTTGTGCGATAATTTTTCAATTAAGATGCTTGATGATGCGGTGAGTATGGCTCAAAATAAAATTCCTCTGGAAGCAAGTGGTAATATCAGCGAAGAAAATATTATTCAGGTTGCGCAAACAGGGGTTGATTATATTTCTACAGGTAGTATCACTAAACATATTCAGGCGGTTGATTTTTCCCTAAGAATTAACGCTTAGCACCTGAGGCAAAAAATACCGGGCTGGTTAAATCATCTTTGGTATTGTAGCGTAGTGGCATGCCATTTTCATCTAAGACTTGCCCACCTGCACCTTCTAAAATACAAACACCGGCTGCAGTATCCCACTCTGAACAAGGGCCAAATCTTGGGTAGTAATCATAATCTCCCTGTGCAATTGAACAGAACTTTAAAGCACTGCCCATCTGACTTAATTCGTATTTTTCTTGTTCTTTTAAATGTTCCTTTAAGCGTTTGTTATGAGATGAATGGTGTCCAACCACTACTCTGAGTGTGCTATTTGTCTTGCTAGTTTTCAAGGTTTTTTTAATTCCATTTTGTAGCTTAAAAGTGTTAGAACCTTTTGTTGCGTAGTAATGTGTTTTATCAATTGGTGCATAAACCATGCCGAATATTGGGGCATGGTCTTTTATATAAGCAATACAAATGCAAAATTCGCCAGTATGATCTAGAAAATCACGCGTGCCATCAAGTGGGTCAATTAGCCAATATTCCCGCCATTTTGAGCGCTCATTAAATGAGATGGCATCAGACTCTTCTGAGAGAATTGGAATATTAGGCGTGAGTTTTTCTAAGCCATCGACAATAAGTTGGTGCGCTGTTTGGTCGGCAATTGTGAGTGGCGTTTCATCAGACTTAACCTCAACACTCATATCACTTCTGTAAAAAGATATAATGCGCTCGCCCACTTCGGTGGTGAGTTTGATTAAAGGCGGTATGAGTGAGTCGAACATGAGTATTATCATACCACTTGGTATGGATAATACTATTGAAAGTGGTGGGCCTACTTGGACTTGAACCAAGGACCAATCGATTATGAGTCGACTGCTCTAACCAACTGAGCTATAGGCCCTAAAGGGGTTTTATTCTAAGAAACTTTGTAATTTATGCGCTCTGGACGGGTGTCTTAGTTTGCGCAAGGCCTTAGCTTCTATTTGACGGATACGTTCACGTGTTACATCAAATTGTCGGCCTACTTCTTCTAGCGTGTGGTCGGTATTCATATCAATACCAAAACGCATTTTTAATACTTTGGCTTCACGTGGAGACAAGTTTGCTAAAAGATCTCCAGTGGTTTCTCTTAGGCTTTCTTTAGTTGTGATATCTACTGGGGATGATAGATTAGTATCTTCGATAAAGTCACCAATATTAGAATCTTCATCATCGCCAACAGGTGTTTCCATTGATAATGGCTCTTTAGCAATTTTTAAAATTTTAATAATCTTGTATTCTGGTAGTTCCATTTCTACTGCTAACTCTTCAGGCGTTGCTTCTCTGCCAAATTTTTGTAGTAGTTGACGACGTACACGATTAAGTTTATTAATGGTTTCAATCATATGTACTGGAATACGAATCGTACGTGCCTGGTCAGCAATTGAACGGGTAATTGCTTGGCGAATCCACCAAGTTGCATAAGTTGAAAACTTATAACCACGACGGTATTCAAACTTATCTACCGCTTTCATTAAGCCAACATTGCCCTCTTGAATAAGATCTAAGAATTGCAATCCACGATTTGCATATTTTTTAGCAATAGAGATTACCAAACGCAAGTTTGCCTCAATCATTTGTGATTTGGCTTTTTTCGCACGACGATCACCACGGCGATACATTTTATTTAAAGCTTTTAATTCAGGAATAGTAAGCTGCATTTCTTCTTCATAATCGAGAAGATTTTTTTGCGCATAATAGATTTCATTTTTGCTTTGCTTAATTTTTTTATCAACAGCATCATCTAGTTTTGCGTCTTTTAGCCAATCAAAGTTGGTTTCATTATTGGTAAATAATTCAAAGAATTGAGCCCTTTCCATGCCGGCGTAGGTACAAGCATTTTGAATTGCTTTTTCTTGTTTTTTAACCAAGTCTACACGCTCACAAATTACTTCCATCATTGTACTAACAAGTTTGGGAGCTAGGCGTAGGTCAGATAAACCTTTGGAAAGTTGTTCACGTGCTTCAACTGTTTTCTTATCACGAAAACCAAGCTTGTCATTGATTTCTTTATAACCCTCAGAACACTTTAAGACTGTTTCAAATCGCCCATACACTTGATCTTCATCTGGACCCGTGTATTCCATTTCTTCCATTTCTTCGTATTCTTCGTCGTCATCAAATTCTCCAGCATTAAAGGCGGCTTTCTTGGCTTCAAAATCTTCGGCATCACCTTGATAACCAATAATAACGTCTGTCATCTTACATTTGCCTTCTTCAAGGCGTGTATGTGCTTTAAAGAAGAAATCTGTAATAGCAGGGTAGAGAGTAATTGCCTGCATAATTTCAAATACGCCTGCTTCAATTTCTTTAGCAATACGGATTTCGTCTTCTTGTTCTAGTAGGTCAACTACACCCATTTCACGCATATACATTCTAACAGGATCAGTCGTTCTTCCAAATTCAGAATCAAGTGCAGCTAGTGCCGCAATTGCCGCTTCGGCTGATGTTGATTGCGCTTTAGCACCTGACTCAACAACTAAAGTATCAGCATCTGGAACAGTATCAGAAACAGCGATATCTAACTCTTCTAGAATAGTAACAATTGGTTCTACTTGTTCAGGTGTGAGTAAGTCTTCCGGAAGAATATCGTTAATTTCAGAGTAGGTTAGGTAGCCTTTCTCTTTACCCACCATAATGAGTTTTTGTAGTGCTTGCTTGTGTGCTTTAGTAGTAGTTTTCATACGACGTAGTTTGATGAACCAAAGAAAGAATTATACATAATTTTTTAACCAAAAATCATAGCCTTGAGTAGTAGTTTAGACTATTTACTATCAGTAAAGATAGTACTGATAGATTCTTCTTCACTAATACGCTTAATAACTTCTGCCAAAGTTGGAGCAATCGATAATTGCCTAATTTTTGAGCATTTAACCGCATCAACGCTTAGAGGTATAGTGTTGGTTGTAACTAGTTCATCTAATTCAGAGTCAGTGATATTACCAATAGCATTGCCAGATAAAACAGCATGTGTTGCGTAGGCAACTACTTTTTTGGCGCCTTTTTCTTTCAAGATGCCGGCAGCTTGGCATAATGTTCCAGCGGTGTCCACCATGTCGTCAATTAACACACAGGTACGACCATCAACATCACCAATTACATTCATAATTTTAACCATATTAGGTGCGGGACGACGTTTATCAATAATCGCAAGGTCCGCATCATTAATGCGTTTTGCTGCAGCACGGGCACGTACTACACCACCAACATCGGGTGATACCACCACAACATCACCATAATCTTTTGATAAGATATCTTCTACCAAAACTGGTTGAGCGTAAATATTGTCAATTGGAATATTGAAAAATCCTTGAATTTGATCAGCATGTAAATCAACCGTGAGAATTCTATCAACGCCAGCTGCTTCTACCATCTCAGCAGCTAATTTTGCTGTAATAGGCACACGAGTTAGGCGTGAACGACGGTCTTGTCGAGAGTATCCAAAGTAAGGCACAACTGCCGTAATGCGCTGAGCTGATGAACGTTTAAGTGCGTCAACCATAACCAATAGTTCCATTAGTGTTTCTGCTGGCGATGGACCACAAGTTGGCTGAATAATAAATACATCACAACCGCGAACGTTTTCCAAAATCTCAACTTGTGATTCGCCATCACTAAACTGCCCAACTAAAGCCCTGCCTTGGGTAACATTAAGTTGAGAGATAATTTCGCCAGAAAGCTCAGGGTTAGCGTTACCGCTAAATATTTTAATTTTGTCGAGTGACATAGATATTAATAATGGCCATTAAAGTGCTTGAATTATACTACGATAGAAAAACAGATTGGTTAAATAAAATGACAGTATTTAATGCAATTATTGAATAGGGTAGATATTGTATGAAAACTACATAGCTGAATGAGTAACAAGCTCAACAAAATACAAAATAAAAAGACGAAGTTGGTAAAAGGAAATTTGGCTGGGCTGGCAGGATTTGAACCTGCGCATGACGGGATCAAAACCCGTTGCCTTACCGCTTGGCGACAGCCCATTAAGGTGTTTAACCGTTAGGTTAAAGCTGGAGAGGTATTGAGCGCTTGCGCGACAAAGCCTGACCATTGTTTTGGTAGATTGTCGAGTGCTACCAAAGCATCTTTCTCGTGTTTAAATTCCACAAAAACACAACTTCCTGTGCCAGTCATTCTTGGCTGATATAGATAATTTTTAGCTGATTTTAAATGCGTTAACGCTTCTAAAACTTCGCTTTCTGAATCTATGGCCGCCTCAAGACAATCATTATGTGGATCGATTAACTCTGAGAAGTCGCATATTTTCCCTATCAATGGTGTCATTGTCAATGCTTTGTTAGAGAATATTTCCCCAGTTGAGATGTGTTTATTGATTGAAACAACTAAAAAATAATGCTTTGGTAAATTCATTGGTGTGAGTATTTCGCCCACCCCTTCAGCCCAAGCGCTGTTCCCAGCAATAAAAATAGGTACGTCAGCACCAAGTGCCAAACCGATTGCTGCTAGTTGTTGGTTTGAACAACCGGTATTCCATAATTGATTCAGTGCAATGAGTGTGGTTGCAGCATTCGAACTACCGCCACCAAGCCCACCGCCAGCAGGAATATTTTTAACCACAGAAATATCAGCACCGAGATTTGTATTGGTTGCATTTTGTAATGCTTTGGCTGCTCTGATAATCAAGTCTTGATCTTCTGGCACATCTTTGTTGCCACTAGTGCGCGCTATTACACCGTCTTGTCTAATATTAAAACTTAGCTCATCGCAATAATCTAGCAACTGGAAAATGGTTTGTAGATTGTGATAGCCGTCTTCTCGTTTGGAGTTAATGTGCAAAAAAAGATTGATTTTTGCAGGCGAGTACCAGGTGTTAGACATCAATAAAGGTTTCTCGGTAGTGTTTAAGTTCGTTAATTGAATCACGAATATCGGATAGCGCCAGATGTGCTGATTCACCTTCACGCACCATAACAACCTCAGGCTTCCAGCGTACTACTAGCTCTTTGAGTGTGGTAACATCGATATGACGATAGTGGAAAAATTGTTCTAATCTTGGCATGTAGTTATATAGAAAACGCCTATCTTGGCAAATGGTATTGCCGCACATTGGAGATACACCAGGATTAACATATTTTTCTAAAAATTCAATGGTTTGACTTTCAGCTTGCTTGGTAGATATGTTGCTTTCTTTAACGCGTTTAACCAAACCAGAATTAGTGTGATGCTCAGTGTTCCACTCGTCCATGCCAGCCAGAATAGTACTACTTTGATGAATAGCAAGTGCAGGGCCTTCGGCCAAAATGTTAAGATCTTTGTCGGTCACAATGGTGGCGATTTCAATAATGACATCTTTTTCTGGTAATAAACCAGTCATTTCTAAGTCAATCCAAATCAGATTGGTATCTTTATCCATTTTTTTATAGCTCCTTAACAGCCAGTTGACTCTCGAACAAAGTCATCGAGTTTTTGATGGGCGGCGCCACTGTTTAAAATTTTCATTGCAGTATCAATACCCGCTTGTAATGAATCAGTAATACCAGAAACATAAATCGCCGCACCTGAATTCATAGCAATAATATTTTTAGCGGCACCATCGTTACCATCTAGTGCTTGCTGAATAAGTTTGAGCGAGTCTTCTGCATCATCGGCTTTAATATCATCAAGATTGCCTAGTGTTAGGCCAAAGTCTGTTGGGTTGATGGTATAGGCGTTAACTTCACCATCTTTAAGCTCAGCTACAAAGGTATCGTCTGCAATAGAGATTTCATCTAAGCCATCTTTAGAGTGTACGACCATTACATGTTTAGAGCCAAGACCTTTTAATACATTTGCAATCGGTTCTACCAGGGCTTTATCGTACACACCCATCACTTGGTGTGGCGCTCTTGCTGGATTAGTGAGTGGGCCTAATACGTTAAATATTGTGCGCACAGCCAATGATTTTCTAGGGCCAATAGCGTGTTTCATTGCAGAATGGTGTGCGGGTGCAAACATAAAGCCAACACCGATTTTTTCAACACATTTACCAATATTTTCTGGCGTCATGTCCAGGTTAACGCCTGCCGCTTCTAAAACATCAGCACTGCCTGATTTGGAAGAAATAGAGCGATTACCATGTTTGGCTACTTGACCACCGGCACTTGCCACTACAAAAGCACAAGCGGTTGAGATATTAAATAAACCCAGTCCATCACCACCAGTGCCACAGGTGTCGACTAAATGTTTTGGATGGTGAATTTGTACCCCAGTTGCTAATGATCGCATTACTTTTGCTGCGGCGGTAATTTCAGCAACTGTTTCACCTTTCATGGATAGTCCAACTAAAAAACCACCAATTTGCGCATCTTCTGTTTTGCCAGTCATGATGTCATTCATAACATCATGCATTTCATCTTCTGTTAAATCTTGTTTTGCAATGACTGCTTTTATTGCTTGTTGTATATTCATTGTTCTCTCATTAATAATTCTATATCTTCAATTTCTTTAACCAGTGCTTGGCTCAGTACTTGGTTTCCTGTTTCTGTTACCAGAACGTCGTCTTCAATTCTGACGCCAATATTCCAGTAAATGGGGTTAATTTTATCACTCTTGCGAATATAAATGCCTGGTTCAACAGTTGTTACCATACCAGTTTCAAATTTTCGATGACTATTGGCTTGTTTATATTCTCCTACATCGTGCACATCAAGTCCCAGCCAGTGTCCAGTTCCATGCATGTAGAATTTTGAGAGTTCTTGATCATCTTCTAGAAGACCTAACTTAATTAAACCTTTTTTGATAGTGCTACTGGCAATCTGGTGTGGTTTGCTAACACTTTGACCTGGTTTAATGCTTTTGATAGCTTGGAGTTGTGCATCTAATACCAGTTGGTATATTTGTTTTTGTGCGTTAGAAAACTTACCACTAATAGGAAAAGTGCGAGTAATATCTGAAGCATAACCTTCAACTTCGCATCCTGCATCAATAAGCAGTAAGTCCCCTTTTTTTAAAAGTTTGTTGTTTTCAATATAGTGCAAAACACAAGCGTTTTCACCGCCTGCTACAATAGGGCTATAAGCATGTTGAGTGTTATTTTTTTTAAAAAACCCATCAAAAATACTGGCTATTTCATATTCATAAATATTAGGCTTTGTTTGTTTAATTGCCATTTCATGCGCTTTAATGGAGATATCAATCGCTTTTTGCATGTGATTGATTTCGTCTTCATCTTTCTTTAGACGCATTTCATGTAATATAGGCGTTAGAGATTGATAGCTTGATAAATGTTTTTTGATTTCTTTATCGATTTTGCTGTGTTTAGGGTCGTAATAAATAGTTTTTGCTTTAGCAACAAGTTTAGGGAGTTCTCTTTTTATTAGGCTAATTGAAAAAGCCTGATCTGCCATTAATGTTTTAGGTGCATCGTTGATACCTAAGCGTTTGCCGTCCCAAATTTCTCTTGCTTTGTCTCTATTGCGTAAAAATATAGTGTAATTTTTGCTTGAAAATACCATGGCAGATTCTACTTCGCCAAATCCACTTAGGTACCAAAAGTCACTGTCTGCACGAAAAGGGTAGTAAACATCACCGTTTCTGTGTTGCGCTGGGTTAGTTGTTACAATCACTAAAGAATCGTTATCCAGCCGGCTTAGTAGTTCTTTTCTTCTTTTTTGATGTATCATTATTTTTTAGTAACAAAACGCCTAATTAAGATACCATGAAACAAGTCAGACTTTATCAAAATACCGTTATTAAGGTTGGCGATCAGTTATTTTTAGATGAGTATGGATCGCATCATCTAATTAAAGTGTTGCGTTTTCCTCAAGGAAAAAATATTGTTTTGTTTAATGGCGATGGTTTTGACTATTTGGTTGAGGTGATTAATAGTAAAAAATATTGCGAAGTATTGGTTCATGCTAAAGAGCAAAATTTATCTGAATCAAAACTTAATTTAACCTTAGCACAAGGGATTGCAAAGGGTGAAAAAATGGATTTTTTAATTCAAAAATCTGTTGAACTTGGTGTAAACAAAATCATACCTATTGTTAGTGATCACTGCGTAGTTAGACTAACGGAGGATAAGTCAAAAAAACGTCAATTGCATTGGCAAAAAATTGCAATTAGCGCTTGCGAACAATCTGGTCGTTCGATTGTTCCTGAAGTAACAATGCCTATTGATTTAGATGATTACTTTAAACAGACTATTGTGAATGGCTTTGTTTTGCATCACCGAGCTGAGAAAACTTTATTAGATATAGAAGCTATAATAACTCAGGCTAGTATTCTTATCGGCCCTGAGGGCGGGTTAAGTGAAGCTGAAATTACACAAGCCACCACAGCAGGCTATCAATCTTTACTGTTAGGTTCACGCGTGCTAAGAACAGAAACTGCATCGCTAGTAGCCATTGCCAATATGCA
The DNA here is from genome assembly GCA_964577715.1 of uncultured Candidatus Thioglobus sp. Taxonomy (GTDB): domain Bacteria; phylum Pseudomonadota; class Gammaproteobacteria; order PS1; family Pseudothioglobaceae; genus SUP05. The sequence continues at coordinate 15,264 of CAZOAA010000017.1, forward strand.
ATTACTATGGGGTAGTTAAAAGTTTTAAGGCGTCTTGAATAGGACTTAGTACATTAGCTAGTTTTTTGCGAATGGCAGACCCTGTTAATCCATGGGCAGAAATTGTACTCACAACTAGTTGCTCGCTCACACCAGCAAGTAGCAATCTTGCTTTGATTTTTTCATCGCCTAAATCCAGTTTTTCTAGCACTGACTGCGCTTGGGTTTGTAGGTCTTCAATTTTGTTCAAAGGTTGTATCATTGGATGTGATAAACAACTACCTAATACTTCTAAGGTGCGATACAAAACATACTCTTGATTGATTTTTTTTAAGATGTGAGCAATGGTATTTAGCATAATTTGTCCTTGTTCAGTATTTACACAATCTAGCTCTTTAATGTTCTTATCTATCGCGATTATGTTGTTATTATTCGGTAAGTTGTCCTTCATTCTTTCAATAAATCCTACCAAAAAGGCAGTTTTTCTTTGGCCTTGTTTCCATAATCTGTCTTTGGCTTCTTGAGAGATTAAGTCTTCTTGTAAGATTAGATTAGTAGTGTCTATCAGCTGTGCTGTGTCATTAGTAAAGGGTAAAAATTCTAATAAGTAATGAGCAATTTTTTTGCCAACATCGTGCTTTACTACAAAGTCTCTTGTGAGTAAAAATCGGGCGATTTCCGCTTGTTGGTCAGTGTTGGTTGCACACCACCAAACTAGTTCTATAATTTCATCATCTAGATTTTTAGAGTTTGCGACTGCTACTACAGCTTCGATGCTTCCTATTTTTAATAGCGATATCAGATTGGAAGAGCTGACTTGACCCATTCTTGACCAGCGCTTAAGGTAGGATGGATAGCCGCCCATACTTCCTAGTATTTTGCTGGTTAATAGCTTTTGTACTGCTTGAATATATTGATTACTATCCCCACTCGGATTAAGCGCGATTGTTTGTTCTTTTCTATCTTTAGTTAAACCAACAACAACTAGTTTGTATACATCAATTCGAATGGCAATTGAAGTTGAGATTAATACATTGAGTTTGAGTGTGTCCTCAGGTGTTAGCATTAAGTGTTCGATTTATTTGTGATAATGATTGATTTTTGATACTGTCTTTAAAAATCACGATAGATTCTTTACCTGTGTTAATTATCACTAGGAATCTAGATTGATACGCCGAATAAAACCAAGGGTATTGTGTTGTTTTTTTATTATTTTTTTCAATGGTAATTTGTTGGTTATCTAGCGTTATCTTTTTGATTGAATCATTTTTTGTTAAAAAAATAAATTTAGGAAAAAACTGATATGCTAAAAATAATAAGGCAGCACTTAGTATGATGCTTAAATAAAAATTATAAAAATAATACCAAATGGTAAATAAAGCTAATAAATAAACCAGTGATGATAGGACTAAGTAAATTTTTGAGGGCTTAAGATCAATACTTAATGTCTTACTCATCATCGCTCAATTCAGAGCCGATTTCTTTTGCTCTATCGAAAGCAGCACGCATAGCGTGAGAGATTATTATTTCAAAATTTTGATCTTGAAAAGATTCAATCGCCGCCTGTGTGGTGCCGTTGGGTGAGGTGACTTTAGCTCTGAGTTCGTGCAAAGAGTCGCTAGTTTCATTGGCCATCATGCTAGCGCCTAGTGCAGTTTGGATGCTTAATTTTTTGGCTGTATCTTTATCAAGGCCTAATGCAACACCAGACTTTGCCATTGATTCCATCATTAAAAATAAATAAGCAGGACCACTGCCCGATAGTGCGGTAACGGCATCTAACATGCTTTCATCTTCTATCCATAGGCAAGTGCTTACAGCACTCAGTATTTTTTCTGCCATGGATTTTTGCTCATCACCCGTGTGCTCATTCGCAAATAATCCAGTAACACCTTGGCCTAATAATGCAGGTGTGTTTGGCATAGTGCGTACAATTGATTGATTCAGTCCTAGCCAGCGATCAATATCATGAGATCTTACACCAGCAGCAATAGAAACAATCAAGGTGTTGTTATTCAGTATCTCTTTTAAACTCTTACATACTGTGGATAAAACTTGCGGTTTGACTGCTAAAACAATAACATTGCATTGGGTTGCTAATTTGGCATTATCCGTAAAAACCTCAAGGTTAAATTCTTCTTTGCGTAGGGATAATAGGTCTTTGTTGGTGTCACTAATTTTGATATGACTTGCAGGAAAACCGTTGTCAATTAAACCAGATATCAATGCATAGGCCATATTTCCAGCACCGATAAAACCGATTGTAGTAGAGTTTTGCATTAAAATATCTCGAACATAATATGTTGCATATTCTACCTAAATACTACCTGTTAATAATACAAGGATAACAATGAAAAAATTTAACCCGAAATTAATCATGATTGATGTAGATGGAACGTTAGTTGATAGTGTTCCAGATTTGGCCTATTGTGTCGATGAGCTAATGGTTGCTATGGGTAGAGAAAAATGGGGTGAGGCCAAAGTACGACACTGGGTAGGCAACGGTGTGCCAAAATTGGTTGAACGCTCACTCACAGGCGAGCTTGAAGGCACAGTAGAGAAAGCAGATTTTGACAAGGCGTATCCAATTTTCTTAGATTTGTATGCACAGAATACATCAGGTCGCTCTTGTTTGTATGATGGTGTTAAAGAAGGGTTGAGTTATTTAAAATCACAAGGTTATACATTAGGCTGTGTTACCAATAAAGCTGAGCAATTCACCCATCCTTTATTAAAAGATTTGGGTATTTTTGACGAATTTGAAATTGTAATTTCGGGCGATACGTTAGAAAAGAAAAAGCCTGATCCATTGCCGTTATTACATGCTGCTAAACACTTTGGTATTGAAGCGCAAGATTCAATGATGTTAGGTGATTCTATTAGTGATGTTAAGGCCTCACGTGCCGCTGGGTTTGAAATTATTTGCATGTCTTACGGTTATAATCATGGCGATGATATTCGTGATGCCAACCCAGATCTTGTGATTGACTCAATGGCTGAGCTTAAAGATTATTTGTAAGTAAAATGTATCTGTATGGATACATTTGATCAAGCCCATATTTGGCACCCTTATGCCAAAGTTCCAAATGAAATTACCAGTTATTTGGTTGAGTCGGCCAATGGTGTTTATCTTACTTTAGAAGACGGACACCAAATTATTGATGGTATGAGTTCGTGGTGGAGTGCGATTCATGGTTACAATCACCCGGTACTCAATAAGGCTGTCAAAACTCAACTAAGTAAAATGTCTCATGTGATGTTTGGCGGTTTGACTCATCAGAGCGCCATAGATCTAGCAAAAACCTTAGTAGAAATCACACCAGAAAATTTAACTAAAGTTTTTTTTACTGATTCAGGCTCAGTGTCGGTGGAAGTGGCTTTAAAGATGGCATTGCAATATTGGTATAATAAAAAACAACCAAACAAACAAAAATTTGTCACCATTCGTGGCGGTTATCATGGCGATACATTTGGCGCCATGAGTGTGTGTGACCCTGATAACGGCATGCATCATTTATTCTCAGGTGTATTGCCAAAGCATTTTTTTGTTAAAAGTCCATCAGTGTTTACTGTGGACGAAGCCCTGCAAGATTTAGAATCAACTTTAAAGAAAAACACTGATTCAATTGCAGCGATGATTTTAGAGCCTGTGGTACAAGGTGCAGGCGGAATGCGACTTTATAACCCTCAGTATCTAGCAAAAGCAAAAGCACTGTGCGAGCAATATAATGTATTGTTTATTTTGGATGAAATTGCAACTGGCTTTGGTAGAACGGGCGAGCTTTTTGCACTCGAATATGTGGATGTTGAGCCGGATATCTTATGTTTGGGTAAAGCATTAACCGGTGGTTATATGACACTGGCTGCCACCCTTACAACAGATGATGTTGCTAATAATGTAGCTACACTCATGCACGGGCCAACCTTTATGGCCAACCCTCTTGCTTGCAGTATAGCAAATGCTAGTATTAAGCTGTTGTTAGATTCTGACTGGCAAAACAGTATTGCCAACATTGAAAAAATATTTCATACTGAGTTATCCTCACTTAAACAGCATGATAAAGTTGCAGATGTGCGTATATTGGGCGCCATTGCAGTAATTGAAACCAAAGAAGAAATTGAGGTAGAATGGAGTCAAAAGCGTTTGGTTGAACTAGGTGTTTGGTTAAGGCCTTATGGCAAGTTACTTTATACAATGCCACCATTTACGATTAAAGAAGATGAATTATTAACCATCACCGGTGCTATTAAAACTGTTGTGGGGGAATTATGAGAATTTTAACGTTATTGTTGGTGTTATTTGTTTCGTCATCACAAGCTGCTGATTATAAAAAAGTAAGTGTCAACCTTGAAGCGCAAAAGCTAATGGGCAGTGCGTATTACGTGCCAGGGTTATCTGGTGCTGCAACAGAATATGAAGGTTTTATCTCTAATGCAGGATTTATAGTGACAACTGAAGGTGTTGTTGTTTTTGATGCATTAGGCACGCCTGCACTTGCTAATGCTATGCTTGGTGAGATACGAAAAATAACGGATCAACCTATTAAGATTGTTGTAGTCAGTCATTATCATGCAGACCATATATACGGATTACAAGTTTTTAAAGAATTAGGCGCACAGATTTGGGCGCCAAAAGGTGCTTGGGATTATCTCGACTCTGAAACTGCAGAAACTTTATTAGACTCAAGGCGCACTAGTTTGTTTCCATGGGTTAATAATAAAACATACCTAGTAGAGCCAGATCGAATTATTAATAAAGACACTAGATTTAGCCTTGGTCAACATAAGTTTCTAATTAGCTATTTTGGAAAGGTACATTCGGACGGTGATATGTCGTTGTTAAATCTGACTGACCAAACACTTTATAGCGGTGATTTAATTTTTGAAGGGCGTATACCTTTTGTGGGCGATGCAGATATTATTAAATGGACTCAATCGCTAGATCGTGTCCGTAATATTGAAATGGAGTATTTTGTTCCAGGTCATGGCATTGCATCTGACCAACCTCAAGAAACCATGGACCTAACCCATCGATATCTCAATTTTTTGCTTGATAAATTGACCGTGGCAGTGGATGACATGACACCATTTGATGAAGCCTATGATGCTATTGATTGGTCAGCATTTGAAGATGAGCCGGCTTTTGATGCGGCTAATCGTAGGAATGCATATGCAGTTTATCTTTATTTGGAAAGAGTGCTAGACTAACTACTCAATCGGATCTATATCTAAATAAAAGCGCACTTTGTTTTTCAACTTTAAAGTATCAATGTGCTTATTGAAAGTTAAAAGTATTTGATGCAATGCTTTCCTGTCATTTGATTGTAAATACAAGTTGAAATAATAATAATCTGATTTTTTTGGGATAATATTAGCAACAGGACCCCAAATTTCTACCGTATCAATTTTGATGCTTTTAAGTAAACTTACCGCTTCACGTAAAAAATCTTCAGCATTTTGTTTATTTTTAGCATTCGAACACAATAACGCTTGATGGGAAAATGGCGGCATCATTGCATCGTGACGTTGCTTTAATAACTCATTGGCAAATTGTACATAGCGAGCAGAAAGTACATATTTAAAAATCGGATGTTCTGGATAGCGTGTTTGGATAACTACCTCTCCTTGTTGGGTTTTCCCCTCGGGTGCTGTACTTCTACCGGCACGCCCAGAGACTTGAATGAGTAGTTGCGCGAGATGTTCCGTTGCACGAAAATCAATTGAAAGTAGTCCGGCATCTGTGTCTAATACACCTACCATTGCAAGATTAGAAAAATCATGACCCTTGGCTAACATTTGCGTGCCAACGATAATACAAGGTTTGCCAGAGTTGATTTGTTTTAGATGTTCATTAAATGCTTTTTTTCGTCGTGTTGTGTCTCTATCAATGCGAATAATAGGCGTATCAGAAAAATACGATGAAAGTGTTTCTTCCAGTCTTTCTGTGCCATATCCTAATACTTCAAGGCTTGGTTCATTACACTCAGGGCAGGTGTGTACAGGCATTTGTTCATCGCCACAATGATGGCATTTGAGACGGTTGATTTGACGATGGTAGACCACGGTGGAATCACAGCGATTGCACTCGGCCTTCCAGCCACATTCCTTGCAATAATAAATGGGCGCATAACCACGGCGATTAATAAACAGCATAATTTGTTTGCCATTTGACAAATATCCTTGTATTTTTTCAATTAATACGGCTGATAGTGCACTGTTAGGGTTAGTGCGCATATCAATTAGACTGACTTTTGGCAGTATAGCCTCACCAGCACGTTTAGTTAGCGTTAGGTGAATAAGTTTTTTATCAATGACATTTTTAAGTGTTTCTAATGAGGGTGTTGCACTTCCTAAAACTAAAGGAATGTTAGATTGCTTGGCACGAATAAAGCTTAAATCTCGAGCTGAATAACGAAAGCTTGATTGTTGTTTAAAAGAGCCATCATGCTCTTCATCAATAATAATTAAACCAAGATTTGGCATGGGTGCAAAAATAGCACTACGAGTACCCAGCACCACACCAGCGTCCCCTTTTTTTGCCATTATATAGGCGTCTAATTTTTGTGTTTCATTGAGTTGTGAATGTATTGCCACTATCTTAGTTTCTAGGCGTGACTCAAAGCGTGAAATCATTTGTGGAGTTAGTCCAATTTCAGGCACTAATACTAAAATTTGTTTGCCTTGATTAAGTAATGTTTGGGTAATTTGTAGATATACCTCAGTTTTTCCACTACCCGTCACACCATGTAGCAAAAAACCAGTATATTGTCCAAGTGAATTTTGAACTTTTTCAATGGCAATGTTTTGTTCATCAGTGGTTTTGAAATCAGGCGCTTTGGTCTTAGTTGATGTAGCAGTCTCGCGTTTAATTTTTGCCTCTTTTCCTAAGCGTAAATTTTTTGGTAAGGCAGCTGATATAACTTCACCAATAGGGTGATGATAATATTGGGATGACCAAAATAGAAAGTCTAAGATTGGTTTGTCTAAGATTGGCACATCGTCTAGCACTTCCTCAACTGATTTAAGTTTGTCAAACTCACTTTTGTCTTTATTTCCCAATACTATACCCACTACTTTTTTGCGAATAAAAGGTACCTTTACTCGCGCGCCAATAGGCACTTTGATATCATATTGGTAATCAAATGTTTTGTTTAACGGTACAGGTATTGCAACTTCAACGATCGCCATTAATGAATAAATTTATGTGGGTAAAATGAAAATCATTTTATTCTAAATATTAAGTGTGATTGTTATTCAAAATAGTATTAATGATGTTTCAGTTGATGAACAGCATTTAATTAATACAATGCAACAAGTGATTGACGAACTTGGATCTGGCTCAAGTGAGTTGTTAATTCGTATTGTTGATGAACAAGAGATTCAAGATTTAAATAAAAAATATCGCAATAAAGACAAACCAACCAATGTCCTATCTTTTCCATCAGACCTACCTAAAGAGATTGATGAGGCAATTTTAGGTGACGTGGTGATTTGCACTAGTGTGGTGGTCAGTGAGGCTAAAGCACAAAACAAAACTTTTGACGATCATCTAATTCATATGGCTATTCACGGCACATTGCATTTGATGGGTTATGACCATATTGAGCAATCTGGCGCTAATGAGATGGAAACCTTGGAAATAAAAATTTTGGAAAAAATCAAAATCGATAATCCTTATGAATAATAATGCGTTAATCGGCGTGCTCCATTCTTCCAATACGCTCCATCGCGCGTAATTCATCATCAATATAGTACATTTTTAGCGAATTTCGCTCCCAAGGCGGAATATCAGCCTCTTGCAATACCTTTTTGAGTGATTGAGAGTGTTTTTTGCCCGGTAATCTAATGCGTTGCCCCTCGCTACGATAGCGAATAGAAAAATTTGGTAAATTTTTAAATTCTGCATGAAATGGGCAGTAATCTTGATTTTTCTGTTTCTTATTGTTAATAAAATATAATTCATTTTGATATCGGCGAATTTCAAACTCATCCCAAAGCACTAAAGGTTGTGCATCTTGTTTGGCGTAAAGAAGATCGATAATTTGCTGCATTAGCTGATCGCTAGGTGCCAAAAAGTTAATTAAATTAAGATGATGTCGTAAGATATTCTTAATTCTATGGGTTTCAAGTTTGGTTAGTTCTGATGTATTGATACGACCACTTTCATTAATAATATTTTTATTCTTTATGTCGATGTCTGCTAATTCACGTGTGAGCTTTAAAGCTTCTGATTGGTGCTTTGCGCTTCTAGATAGTGTTTTTGTTAAGTTTTTATAGGTTTTTGCTAGTTGAGGAATAATCTCTAAACGTAGGTAATTGCGCCTAAAATTAGTGTTTTTGTTGCTATCGTCTTCAATCCAGTTAAGTTTGTGTTTTTTTGCGTATTTAATAATTTGCTGTTTTTCGATATTAAGCAGTGGTCGGTAATGGACACCTTTTCCTAGTGCTTTTTCTTTTGGCATTGAGGCCAGTCCTGCTACGCCAGACCCGCGAAGTAATTGCAAAAGTAAAGTTTCTGCTTGATCATCTTGATGGTGTGCAGTACAGAGTACCTCGTTTTCTAGTAAAGACGAAGATAATGAATGATAACGAATTTTACGTGCATTTTCTTCTAAATTAGAGTCATTATTTGGATATATGTCAATATGATAGTAATCTATTTTTAATGTTTTACAAAGCTTTTTACAAAAGCTATCCCACTCTGTGCAATATTTTGACAGGTGGTGATTACAATGAATGGCACGCAAGTTATCTGGATAGTGATTGTGAAGATAATGCAATAATACAACCGAATCGATACCACCACTTAGAGCGAGAACAATATTTTTGTCCTTAAGGTAAGGGTCTTTACTCTTTAAATTTTCCAAAACTTAAGAGCTTATCGGCTCGAGCTTGAAGTAGCTGATCAGTTGGCGTTTTTACAATTAGTTGTAATTGTTTTTTTAGTGCATCTTTAAGAAGTTTTTTTGCCTCGTCTGTGTCACGATGAATACCGCCAAGTGGTTCAGCAATAATCTCATCAATTAGATTATTTTTCTTTAAATGAGCACTTGTCAGTTTTAGTGATTCTGCTGCAATATTAGCTTTAGTAGCATCGTTATATAAAATGGAAGCACAGCCTTCCGGGGATATAACTGAGTAAATACTGTATTCAAACATCATTAATACATCTGCCACGCCAATAGCGAGTGCGCCACCAGAGCCACCTTCACCAATCACCACTGAGATAATCGGCGTGGCAAGTGTTGACATTTCAAATAAATTCTTTGCAATGGCTTCAGATTGTCCACGTTCTTCTGCACCAATACCGGGGTAAGCGCCAGGCGTGTCAATAAAAGTAATAATAGGCATTGAAAATTTTTCAGCCATTTTCATCAGGCGTAACGCTTTTCGATAGCCTTCTGGGCGCGGCATACCAAAGTTGTGCTTGAGCTTGTCTTGTGTTGATCTACCTTTTTGTTGTCCAATAAACATTACACTTTGGCCATCTAATTTAGCAATGCCACCTATAATGGCATGATCGTCTGCATAGGCACGGTCGCCATGTAATTCGCTAAACTCATCAAATACATCATCAATATAGTCAAGCGTATAGAGTCGATTAGGGTGTCTCGCTAGTTGTGATATTTGCCAATCACTAAGTGATGAAAATATTTTTTTGGTTAATGCACTACTTTTAGTTTTTAACGCTTCCATCTCTTTAACGATGTCAGCCTTATCTTTAATATTGCAAAGCGCTTGTATTTTGCCTTCTAAGTCGGCAATCGGTTGTTCGAAATCAAGATAATCTAAATTCATAGGGCGTTAAAATGAATGTTTAATAATATTTGAATTATAGCAGATGGATTTATTTACACTACTGTCTTTAGCATTTGCAACATTTGTATATGCTATATCACCTGGGCCGGGTTTATTTGCAGTTTTGGCAACGGCTATTCGTTATGGTGCGATTTCTGCCTTATGGCTTTCAATTGGCCACACAGTGGCAGATATGTTGTATGTTTCAATTGCCATGTTTGCACTGAGTATATTGGCACAACTAATTACTGATGGTATGGTTTATGTCAAATTTTTTGGCACAGGTTATTTGTTATATATTGGCTATCAGCAATATATTTCTAAAGGTGTTAGTTTTGAAACCAGAAGTGATAAAAAATCAATTATTAAGCTTTTATTTGCAGGTTTTGCAGTTGGTGGCACCAACCCTAAAAGCATTATTTATTACTTATCTTTTTTACCGGTTTTTGTTAATCTTAATCAATTAACACTAGCAACAGAGATACAAGTGATTGTTGTAGTAGGAGCAACTGTATTGTTTGTATTGAACTTGGCAAACGTATTAGGATTAAAGCTAAGGAAACATGTGGAAAACCCTTTAGTTATTAAACGTGTCAATGAAATTACTGGCATTACTATGATGTTAGTTGGTGTGTTTGTAGCGCTATATTAAGGTAGTATGTTGGCATGAGTATTGTAGATTTTATTGGTTTATTTATTCTTGCTTTTGTATTTGTTATTACGCCAGGTCCAGGTACTTTAGCAGTGTTTGCTAAAAGCATTTCACAAGGTTTTGTACCGGCATTTTATTTATCTCTTGGCATGGTATTGGCCGATCTTATTTATTTATCAGTCGTTATTTTTTCATTAGAGGTTTTTTCTCAGTCAATAATACCAATAATGGATTACGTTAGAGTCTTAGGTGGTTTTTATTTGGTTTATTTGGGCACTAAATCTTGGAATGCTCATAAGGTAAGTTTTAATGATCAGTCAGATCTCAAGAGCAATGCAAATGAATTTTTAACAGGATTTTTGATTTCAATCACCAATCCGAAAGTGATGGTTTTTTATATTGCTATTCTTCCAGCATTCATTGATTTATCAAGTGTTAGTATTTTCTATGCGTTGCAAATCCTCTCAACGGTGGGCGTGGGTTTATTGATAGGCATTAGTTTAATTAATATTAGCGTGGCTAAAATTAAAAACCTTTTTGCCAAGCCTGGTACGGATCAGAAGGTTAATCGACTGGTTGCAATGGTTATGATTTTGGCTGGCATATTGCTTGGGTTGTCATGACACATGCTCGTTTGTATTTATGGATTGTATTGGCTATGTTGGGTTGGGGCGTTTCGTGGCCAATTGCCAAAATACTTTCAAATTATATTACTGAACATGAGTTAGTAACATATCGTTATTTTTTGACAATTATTACGATGCTACCTATTTTGTATTGGATGAAATTATCCTTTAGAATTGATTTAAAAAATTTAGCACTAGCAGTCGTCACTGGAGTATTGCTAATTTTTTATACTAAGTTATTTTTCCTTGGTACAAAATACGGCACAGCTGGTCTTTCTGGCGCGCTAGTTACTACATTAATGCCAATTATTGTTTATGTATTAATGTTAATTAGTCGACAGAAGAAACCAGAAATTAAAGATTGGTTGGCTTTAATGTTAGGTGTTGCAGGCGTGTTTACTATGATTAAGGTTTGGACTTTTGAAGTCAGCCAGATTTTTAATGTATCAAATGTTTATTTATTATGGGCGGCATTGTGTTGGGCATTGATGTCAATTGCCACTTCTTATACAAAATCCGTCCATCCAGTGGTGCTCAGTTTTTATATTTATTTATTTGCTACAGTGATTGATTGGATGGTATTTTTTAATCCAAGTAGCGGCTCTATTTTTTCTATGAATCAAACCTTTTGGTTAAGTTTTGTGTTTTTAGCTGTCGGATCCACTACTTTTGCGACCACGATTTATTTTTTAGGCATTCAAAAACTCGGGTCAAACAAGGGCAGTGTGTTTACTTTTTTAGTGCCGTTTTTTGCTATTGGACTCAGTATGATAATGCTGGGTGAGCCTTTAGAATTTACAACCATCATTGGCGTTGTCATGACAATTACGTCATTGGTGATTTTAAATCGAGTTGGGGTAAAATCTAGTGAAAAACAAGACATGAAACCATGAGAAAAAATCTAGTTGCAGAATTTTTAGGTACTTACATTTTAGTATTTGCTGGCACTGGTGCGATGGCAATAGGTGCATTAACAGGTGAGCCAGGGCACGCGGGCATCGCTATTACCTTTGGTTTTGTGATTGTGGCTTTGATTTATAGCTTTGCGCACATATCGGGCGCACATTTTAATCCAGCCGTTACCATTGCTTTTTGGGCAATGGGTGAGTTTAATAAATCAAAAGTACTACCCTATATTGCAGCCCAGATATTGGGCGCTATCTTGGCCAGCTATAGTTTGTATTTTTTACTATTTGAAGATATTACCTCGATGGAGCAAGTGGCTTATCTAGGTGCAACGCTCCCGCACGGATCACAAATGCAATCATTTGGTTTTGAGTTAATTCTAACATTTATCTTAATGTTGGTGATTAGCGCTTCTGCCGTTCATGGAAAAGCAATTAAAGACTTTGCCGGCATTGCCATTGGTTTTACCGTGGGGTTAGAGGCTATGTTTGCTGGCCCTATTACAGGTGCAAGTATGAACCCTGCACGCTCAATTGGCCCGGCACTGGCGAGCGGAAATTTTGAGAGTTTGTGGATTTATATTGTTGCTACTACTTTGGGCGCAGTATTGGCTGCAATAGTTTTTGTTAAGCTTATTAATCCTAATGAGTCTGAGGAATAAGGAATGAAAAAAGTATTAATTTTATGTACTGGCAACTCTTGTAGATCTATTATTGCAGAGGCATTGTTAAATCATGATTTGTCTGATTATATTGAAGCGCACTCCTCTGGTGTGGCTGCAAGCGGAAGGGTTAATGCGAATGCAAAGAAAGTTTTAGAGCAAAATAATATGTGGAATGATGCCTATCATTCTAAAGTAATTGAAAAGGTAATGGATATTCAGTTTGATCTTGTAATTACTGTTTGTGGAAATGCACAAGAAACCTGTCCAGTTTTTCCTGGAAAAACTGAAGTTATGCATGTTGGTTTTGAAGATCCAGATGGAAAAGATTTTGACGCTTTTTTACAAACATTTGCTGAAATTCGTGAAAAACTTATACCAATTGTTAAAAATAAATTGTGTTGAGAGGATATTTTTCTAAATTAAAGGATAAAAAATGGATGTAATTTATTGGCTAATACCCAGCATGATATTTGTTGGAGTTGTTCTTGTAATCCTTTTGGTGATAGGGATTAAGAGTGGTCAGTATGAAGATTTAGAAGGTGAAGGGCAACGAATTTTGTTTGATGAAGATGAAGAAAATTCAGGCTCAAAAAAAATTAAAAAAAGGGGTTGACAGCTAGTTTTTTTTATAGAAAATTCGCATTTGAAGAATATAGAAAAAATAAAATAATAAAAAGAGGAAAAACAAAATGGCTGGAAATATTATTGACGGTCTATTTGGTAAATCACCAATTAGTCCATTGCAAAAACATATGACACATGTTCACTCATGTATTTCAGAATTAAACAAGTTCATGGTTGCTATTCATGATCAAAACTGGAGCAAGGCTGAGGAGGTCAGATCAGCAATTGGTTCTAAAGAAGGCGAAGCAGACGTATTGAAGAAAGAACTACGCCTTAGTTTACCATCAACATTTATGATGCCGTTCTCACGTAGAGACATATTGGATTTGTTATTAATCCAAGATTCAATTGCAAATATTACCAAGGATGTATCAGGTCTTATGATTAACCGTAAGATGACATTACCAGATGAAATATTTGAAGATATTAAAGAACTTACTAGTGTATGTATCAAAACATCAGCAATGGCATTATCTGCTATTAATGAGTTAGATGAATTACTAGAGACTGCATTTAGTAGTCGTGAAAGAAAAGTTGTAAATTCTATTATCAAAGACATTAACGAACTTGAAAGTGAGTCGGATAAGATTCAACATGAAATTCGTGCAAAGTTATTTCCATTAGAGTCTAAATTACCTCCAGTTGATGTAATGTTTTATTACCGTGCTGTTGAATGGCTTGGGGAGTTGGCTGATGCTGCTCAAAAAGTTGGCTCAAGATTAGAAGTGCTTCTCGCTAAGTAGCGATATATTTAAGGAGTAAATCATGGAAATTATTACAAATAATGCTGAAATTCTAATTATGCTAGCAATAGGCTTCGGTCTATTTATGGCTTGGGGTGTAGGTGCGAATGATGTGGCAAACGCTATGGGAACTTCAGTTGGTTCTGGAGCTATCACTGTTAGACAGGCGGTTGTTATTGCTGTTATTTTTGAATTTGCAGGTGCAGTACTTGCAGGTGGAGAGGTAACCGCAACTATTCGTAAAGGTATTCTTGATGCATCGCTTTTTACCAATGAACCACATCTGTTGGTTTATGGAATGTTGGCATCACTTCTGGCAGCTGCAATGTGGTTACTTATTGCCTCTAGTTTGGGATGGCCGGTATCTACTACACATTCAATTGTTGGTGCAATTGTTGGTTTTGGTGCTGTTGGTGTAGGTGTTGATGCGGTTGCCTGGGGCAAGGTTGTTAAAATCGTTATGAGCTGGATTGCTTCACCATTAATTGCTGGAACACTAGCCGTTCTTATTTTTAAGAGTTTGCAATCATTGGTGATTGATACTAAAAACCCATTTGATAATGCTAAAAGATACCTGCCTTTTTATGTGTTTTTAGTTGGTTTTATTATCGCGCTAGTTACTTTATTTAAAGGCCTTAAGCATGTAGAGTCTTTGAAATACATAGGTAAGGATACATCGTTAAGTTTAACAATAGCTTTAGCTGTAGGAATTATTGCAGCAGTTATTGCAAAAGTTATCATGAGTCGTATTAAGTCTGTTCCAAGTGATGACAAAGATTTCCATTTTGCCAACATGGAAAAATTATTTGCGGTACTTATGGTTATTACTGCTTCGGCTATGGCATTTGCCCATGGATCAAATGATGTTGCAAATGCAATTGGCCCATTAGCAGCTGTATATAACATTGTGTCAGCGAGTGGAGATATTGCTGCTAAGAGTGCATTACCTTCGTGGATTCTATTAGTTGGTGGTGGTGGTATTGTATTTGGTTTGGCAACATTTGGTTTTAAGGTTATGAAAACCATTGGTAGGAATATTACCGAGCTAACTCCGTCTCGTGGATTCTCTGCTGAGCTTGCTGCTGCTACAACTGTTGTAGTCGCTTCATCAACAGGTATTCCAGTATCAACTACACAAGTACTTGTTGGTGCAGTACTAGGTGTAGGCATAGCACGTGGTGTTGCTGCACTTAACATGAGAACTGTTAATACAATTTTCATGTCTTGGCTGATTACACTTCCGGCCGGAGCTGTTATGTCTATTCTATTTTTCTATGCACTTAAAGGTGTATTTGGAGCGTAGTTTTGACTCTTGAAGAGATACAGGTAAAATTAGAAGCAGGTATTGAAAATGCAACTGTCACTATGGAGGGTGATGGCTGTAACTGTTCAACATTGGTTGTCTCGCCTGTATTTGAGGGCATGTCGTTATTAGCCAGGCAAAAAATGGTCTTGGCTGCAGTACGAGAAGATATCGATAGTGGTGAATTACACGCTTTGAGCATTAAAGCCAGAACGCCTGCAGAGATGAGTTAATCAATCTTACGATCTTCTAAGTCTTTAATAATAGCCTTGCGCATTTCATTTGAATAATTAATCCAGTTAGTGATCTCATCGCTATGGCGTTTACAGCCAACACAATAGTTGTTTTTATTGTATTTACAAATACCTGTGCAAGGTGAATCGCTTGAAGGCGAGAGAGGGTTCCCTGGGGTGCAAGGGCTTTGAGACAGTTGTTTTTCATTCATATTCTTTATTATAGTTTGCTAATGTAAAATACCACTCTTTATTTTTGCAAGTATTTTTATGGGATTTTCCAAATTAGGATTATCAGATTCTATTCTGAAAGCAGTTACTCAGCAGGGCTATGATAAGCCTTCGCCCATTCAAGAAAAGTCAATCCCTGTGGTATTAGAAGGGAGTGATTTAATGGCAGCCGCACAAACAGGTACGGGAAAAACAGCTGGATTTACGCTACCAATCTTGCAATTATTGTCAAAAGGCAAGCCAACAAAATCAAACCAAGTGCGTACATTAATACTAACCCCTACTCGTGAGTTAGCAGCGCAAGTGCAGGACAGTGTTGCCACTTATGGCAAGCATCTTCCACTTAAATCAGCTGTAGTTTTTGGTGGTGTGAAGATTAATCCACAAATGCAAAAGCTAAGAGGTGGTGTTGATATTTTGGTAGCCACACCAGGTCGATTGTTAGATCTGTATTCACAAAATGCCGTGAAGTTTGATCAGCTAGAAATCATTGTATTTGATGAAGCTGACCGTATGCTAGATATGGGCTTTATTCACGATATTAAACGAATTTTAAAGATTTTACCAACAAATAGACAAACTTTAATGTTCTCAGCAACCTTTTCTGATGAGATTAGAAAGCTGGCAAAATCTTTAGTACATAACCCAATTGAAATATCAGTCACACCGCGTAACTCTACGGTCAAATCTGTCAAACATTGGATTCATCCGGTGGATAAATCTAAAAAGCAAGCATTATTAACGCATTTAATTAAAGAAAATGGCTGGTATCAAGTACTGGTGTTTAGTCGCACTAAACATGGGGCTAATCGTATCGCTACCCAGCTTGGAAAACGCGGAATTACAGCAGCAGCAATCCACGGCAACAAATCCCAAGGTGCGCGTACTCGTGCATTGGCTGATTTTAAAGCTGGCAAGGTGAATGTATTGGTGGCTACTGATATTGCTGCGCGCGGTATTGATATTAACGACCTGCCTCATGTAGTAAACTTTGACTTACCTCATGTGCCAGAAGACTATGTGCACCGTATTGGCCGTACAGGCAGAGCCGGGTCTAAAGGCGAGGCGGTGTCATTGGTAAGCGCTGATGAAGCTAAGCAGTTGTTTGATATTGAGCGCCTTATTCAAAAAAAGCTAGATCGTATTATGGTGGATGATTTTGTGCCGGATCACAACTTGCCGGAGTCACTGAAAAATCAGTTACCTCCAAAGAAGAAAAAACCGAAAAAAAATAAAAATAGAAATAAACCTAGATACGGGAAAAATAGCAATTCAGCTGAAAACAAGTCTAAAAAGAAGAAAGGTTTTTGGGGTAACAAGCCTAAAAAACAAGCTAAAAAATAAATGGTATTTGCTTTTGACTTGTAATTGCCTTAGTTAGGCACTAAATATCACTAAGTTATTTAAAAATAAATAGAGTAATCATTATGAGTTGGTGGACAACAATTTTAGGTGGAACATTTGGTTTTATATTAGGTGGGCCACTTGGTGCAATGCTTGGTGCGGCATTCGCAGGTAATTTTTCTAAAAGTAAAGCTAGTTTTGGTGGATTCGACAAAGGCTTTAATCCGGGCGACCAGCAACGCGTTCAAGCGGCATTTTTCAGTAGTGTGTTTTCAGTCATGGGCTATATTGCCAAAGTTGATGGCAAGGTATCTAAATCTGAAATACTGCTAGCTCAGCAAGTAATGCAACACATGCGTTTAGACAATGATATGCAAAAAGTTGCAAAAGAGTTGTTTAATCAAGGCAAGCAAAAAGACTTTAATTTGGATGAGGTGTTAGAGCAGTTCCGCCTTGAGAGCCACAGACGCACGCACTTGGTACGCATGTTTTTAGAAATTCAAATCCAATCTGCTTATGCCGATGGCGTGCTAGATAATAAAGAGCACGATGCACTCAAATACATTGCACAAAAACTGCATTTTTCACTTCACGAGCTAGAGCAGCTAATTCAGCAATTTGCAGCCACTAGTCACAGTGCAAATCAACCAACAGTCGATGATGCATACGCTATATTGGGCGTTGATAAAGGTTCGACTGATAAAGAATTAAAGCGAGCTTATCGTCGATTATTGGCACAGCACCATCCGGATAAATTGGTTGCTAAAGGCTTGCCAGAGGAGATGATGACAATTGCCAAAGAAAAAACTCAAGAAATTATTAGCGCCTATGAGTTACTTAAAAAACAACGTGGCATGCGTTAATCTCATTAAAAAAACACAGGAGTAAAACATGAAAAATAAACTAATCGTATTACTAACAACATTTTTAATGTCAGTCTCGGTACAAGCAGGGCTTTGGGAAAAAGTCACGACTATGGGTGCAAAGACAGTTAAGCCTTCATCAGAGTATCTGATTGAAACCGCAGGTTGGAATATCCGCGTGTATGAGTGGATTCCAGCTGATAATCCAAACGCACGCTGCATGTTTGCAGCCGGCTCACAAAAAGGTGGCGTTGCTTGTTATTCAATTAATGACTAAATAAGGGTGTTTTTAGCCAAATTTCTTACGTCTCGATTTTGATAAAAATCACCACTTATTATAATTAACTGATCGCTATGTCTAATTCTGTCGTCATTTCAATTATAGAATCGATGATGTTTCCCGATTTTAGTGTCTTGTATCAGCGCAAAGGCATTGAAGAACTTAGAGTTGACAGTGTTCGTAAGGCTGTTACTTTGGTTAAAAAACAACCAGTAGACTACATTGTTGCAGAATTTTCCTATGCTTATAGCACCAACTACAGTGGCATCTACAAGTCTAATTTAGAAGTTTTACTGGTAAGCCTAACCAAATATTCGCCAAATACCAAAGTGATTGTTTTGGCAAAAAAGAAAGAAATGCAATATCTTGATGTACTTGACGCTGTGGATTATCCGGTGCATGGGGTGTTGCAGTTGCCGGTTATTTCTCTAGCATCAATGGAAGAACTACTGAAATAAGGGTGCTTTTCGCCAGATTCTTTGTTGTCGAAATTTTCAAAAACGGTCGTTTGCCATTTAAAAAGATATCGCTACTTTTACATTTTTAATTCTAGACAAGTTTTTACTTAACGTATTCACAGATATAATTGAGTGCAGAATAACCAATGGTGTTGGGGGCTGGGTATTTCCATTTATCTAGACCTTCAATTTCTTTTCCTGGACCCTTACCCATTTGTTCTTTATAAAATATTAATGTCAAATTTTTATGGCGATATACTTTGCAATCTGCTTGCGTGTAAGCAGCTGCACTCTGATACACTTTTAATCTAGGTTGGGCCCAGTCTCCTAGTTCCCAAAAATAAACATAGCCATTGCTTTCCTTAATACTGTTTGTATCTATATATTGTGAACCGCTATCGGCGTTATTTATCTTTATCCATTCTCCATAAGAGTTCAATGAAATCAGTATTGAGGATAGTAATACGATTAGTTTATTCATGGATTAAATTGTACCATTTTCAATTAGGAAAATACATATTACATTAATAAAAAATTTTTGAATTAATGGGGACGGCTTAGATTCAAAATCCAAGTGCAACACTTTTATTATTCTCAATTAAAATCTGTTT
>CAZOAA010000018.1:0-33560 GCA_964577715.1 uncultured Candidatus Thioglobus sp.
AGTTCATAAATAGCTTAGCACCCTTTTGCAGAGATTTTTGGTCATTAATGTCAGTATTGGCATGATCTAGGTGAACGCCAGCACCACCAGCACTGGCATTAAAAGATATAACCAAAGTGGCTAATGTTGATAGTGTTGTATTTAATAATTTTTTCATATTAATGCTCCGTTGTTCTTTCTGGCACTGGTTTGGTTTCTCCTATTGAGGTAAACCAAGGCATCAAAATAAAGAACGCAAAGTATAGTGCTGTAAAGATTTGAGCCAGTAAGCTGTAAAGCGGTGTTACTGCTTGCATACCTAGCCAGCCTAATACGATAAACGTAACCACAAAAATACCCAGTGCAACTTTATACGGCCATGAGCGGTATCTAATTGATTTAACTTTTGATCTATCTAGCCATGGTAGTGCAATCAAAATCAGTAGTGCTGCAAACATAGCCAATACACCCGGAAGTTGTGATCCAAACATTGGTGGGATTGCGCGTAGTACTGAATAGAACGGTGTTAAGTACCAAAGTGGTGCAATATGATCAGGTGTTTTTAATGGGTTTGCTTCAACAAAGTTAGGAGCTTCAAGGAAGTATCCACCTAATGCCGGTGCAAAAAATACAATTGATGTAAATATCATTAAGAACACTACAACGCCCACAATGTCTTTAACACTGTAATAAGGGTGGAAAGGAATACCATCTTTTGGAATGCCGTTTTTGTCTTTATTTTTCTTAATTTCAACACCGTCAGGGTTGTTAGATCCTACAGTGTGCAGTGCAACAATATGTAAGAAAACTAAGATTACCAAAATTAAAGGCAAGGCAATAACGTGTAATGAGAAGAAGCGGTTTAATGCCGGATCGCCCACTGCGTAGTCACCCAAGATGAACTCCAGTAGCAGTTCACCCACAACTGGGAATGAACCAAATAGGTTGATAATTACTTTTGCACCCCAGTAAGACATTTGCCCCCATGGTAGTACGTAACCCATAAATGCTTCAGCCATTAGAGCGATATAAAGCACCATACCAAGAATCCAAATCAGTTCACGCGGTGCCTTGTATGAACCATATAAAAGGCCGCGATACATATGCAAGTAAATAACAACAAAAAAGGCAGACGCGCCTGTTGAATGTATATAGCGAATTAACCAACCCCAATCAACATCACGCATGATGTATTCAACGGATGCAAAAGCCATTGTTGCTTCAGGCTTGAAGTGCATGGTTAGAAAAATACCGGTTAGAATTTGTATTACTAATACCAAAATAGCCAAAGAGCCAAAAAAGTACCAAAAATTAAAATTTCTAGGCGTGTAGTACTCAGCTAGATGCTCGTTCCAAACCTTTGTTAACGGAAATCGTTGGTCGATCCAGTTTTTATTATTGTCCATTGCTCTCTCCTATGATGCTTTTGGGTCGATACCAATTCTAACTAATGAATCAGTGACAAAGTGATATGGTGGAATTACCAAGTTAGTTGGTGCAGGAACGCCTTTGTATACTCTTCCTGATAAATCAAATTTTGAACCATGACACGGACAATAAAAACCGCCTCTCCATGCGTCACCACCCAAATCTGCAGCGCCAACCTCTGGTCTGTAAGTTGGTGAACAGCCTAGGTGAGTACAAATGCCAATAATAACCGCAATCTCAGGATTGATAGAGCGATGTGTATTTTTTGCATAGGCTGGCTGTTGATCAGCTGTACTAGCTGGGTCTGTCAAAGAGTCGCTTAAAGTCTCCAAGTCGTCTAATTCGGTTTTATCGCGTCTAAAAACCCAAACAGGTTTTTTACGCCATAGAACACGAACCAGTTGTCCTTTTTCTAATTTTGTAATGTCAACATCAACAGGTGCACCTGCTGCTTTTGCTCTAGCCGATGGCATCCAAGATGATAAAAATGGCACTAATGTGAAACCAACACCTACAGCACCTACAACGCTAGTAGCGCCGGTTAAGAAGCGTCTTTTCTTTAAGTCTATTTCTTGTTCTGACATAAGATTGTAGTCCTTTATTATGAATATTGCCAGATAGAATCTAGCTTAAAAAGTGCAACTATTATACTTTAATATTAGAGTTATATGATGAACAATTATAGTGTCACAGGGTTATTTATTGATAGTAACCTTAATTTCAACATGGTTTATATTTTGCAGGGCTGAAATGGGTCGAATGAGTGTCAAAATTTCGGAAATTTGTTGTTTTGCTCTAAAAGCGACAGACTGATTGCTAGTGATAAAGGTGGCCACATCGTCTTTAATAAGGCATAGCTCTAAACTGTTTAATGTTTTGGGCAGTGCGCCGCGTAATTCAGCATTTATTTTGTTGTAAGTTTTTGCTTGTTCGAATAACTTTCCAAAATCTCCTGACGGAGAAAAGCTACTAAGGTTGGTTGTTTTTTTATGCTGACACATTTTATGCAAAGGCTTGTATATCTATGAGAAAATAGGTTTTTTGGAAAAAACAACTCTAACAATTACTAATGAGTATTATAAATAAAGTTTTATCAAAGATCGTTGGCTCTAGAAATGATCGTTTAATTAAAAAACTGTTTAAAACTGTTGATAGTATTAACACTCTAGAGTCTAGCCTGCAAGTTTTGAGTGATGAGCAGTTACGTCATAAAACTCAAGAGCTAAAAGACGCTGATCAATGCAAAAACTCCTTAGATTCAATTTTGGATGAAGCTTTTGCAGTAATGAGAGAGGCATCTGTTCGCGTGTTAGGTTTAAGACATCACGATGTTCAGCTAATTGGTGGCATGGTTTTAAATGATGGCAATATCTCAGAAATGGGAACGGGTGAAGGAAAAACATTGGTTGCTACACTGCCAGCATATTTAAATGCACTAACTGGAAATGGCGTACACATCGTAACAGTTAATGACTATTTGGCTGAGCGAGATGCTAAATGGATGGGTAGGGTTTTTGAATTTCTAGGGTTGAGTGTCGGCATTGTTGCATCAAACATGCCGCCAGAGGGAAAGCAAGCTGCTTATGGGTGTGATGTTGTTTATGCAACAAATAATGAGCTTGGATTTGATTACTTGCGTGACAATATGGCGTTTTCAGCTGATCAAAAGGTTCAAAGAACGCTTAACTTTGCCATTATTGATGAGGTTGACTCTATTTTGATTGATGAGGCGAGAACGCCGCTTATCATTTCTGGACCTGCGGCTGATTATTCGCAAGTTTATCAAGCAATCAATCGTATGATTCCTAACTTTACTAAGCAAACTGAAAGCGGTGAGGGCAAGGAAATAGTTGTTGAGGTTGCTGGAGATTACACGGTTGATGAAAAGCACAAGCAAGTATTTCTAACTGATGATGGCCATGCTAAAGCTGAAAGTTTGTTAATTGATGCAGGTGCGTTGCCAGAAGGTGCAAGTCTTTACGATGCAAGCAATATATTGTTAATGCAGCATATTAATTCGGCGCTACGTGCACACATCCTATTCCATAAAGATGATCATTATATTATTGATGGCGATGAAGTGGTTATTGTTGATGAGTTTACAGGTCGAACAATGCCGGGTCGTCGTTGGAGTGAAGGACTTCATCAGGCTATTGAGGCCAAAGAAGGTGTTAGTATTAAAAAGGAAAATCAAACGTTAGCATCAATAACTTTCCAAAATTATTTTAGATTATATAACAAACTCTCAGGAATGACAGGTACGGCCGATACTGAAGCAGTTGAATTTCAAGATATTTATGGTCTTGAAACAGTGGTGGTTCCACCAAATCAACCGTCAAAGCGTGATGATAAAACAGATCAAATATATTTAACATTAAAAGAAAAATTGGAAGCAATTGCCAATGATGTAGAGCAGTGTCAACAAACTGGTCAGCCAGTACTGGTGGGAACTAGTAGTATTGAAAATTCAGAAGCAATTTCTAATTTGTTAAATAAGAAAAAAATCAAGCACGAAGTGTTGAATGCTAAACAACACGAACGCGAAGCCCAAATTATTGCCAATGCAGGCGCCATTGGCTCTGTGACTATTGCAACCAATATGGCGGGTCGTGGTACCGATATTGTTTTAGGTGGTAAGTTAACTGAAGACGCTACTGATGAGCAGAAAGCGGCTTGGGAACAGGCACATGAGGCGGTTATTAAGTCTGGCGGTTTGCACATTGTTGGCACTGAGAGAAACGAATCACGCCGTGTTGATAACCAGCTAAGGGGTCGCTCAGGTCGTCAAGGCGATGTTGGATCGACCCGTTTTTACTTGTCGCTAGAAGATAATTTAATGCGTATTTTTGCCAGCGAAAAGATGGCGACCATGATGCAAAAACTTGGCATGGAAAAAGGCGAGGCTATCGAACATAAGATGGTTAACCGAGCCATTGAGAATGCACAAAGAAAAGTAGAAGGCATGAATTATGATGCACGTAAACACCTGCTTGAATATGATGATGTTGCTAACGACCAACGTCGCGTTATTTATAAATTGCGTGATGAACTTATGGGTGTTGATGATGTACAAGATCGATTTATTCAAATTAGAGAGCAAGTGATTGGCGATTTGTTTGTGGATTATATTTCCACACAACAAGCAGAAGAAGATTGGGATGTGGAAGGCTTGCATAACGCCTTAAAGGCTGATTATAAGGCTGATTTCCCTTTACAACAGTGGCTTGACGAGGGTGTTGATGTTGATGAGCTATTGTCAAGAATTTTGCAAGGATTGGGCGCTATTTGTGATTACAAAGAAGAGTTGGCCGGATCAGAGTCAATGCGTGGGTTTGAAAAGGCAGTTATGCTGCAGACGCTCGATCATTACTGGAAAGAGCATTTGGCCAGTATGGATTATTTACGTCAAAGTGTTAATCTTAGGGGTTATGCACAAAAAAATCCAACCCAAGAATATAAGCGTGAATCATTTGCCATGTTTACAGCGCTATTAGAAACTATTGATGTTGAAATAGTTAAATCATTGTCAAGCGTGACTATTAATGAAAACACTCAAGCTCAAGAGGTTGAGCAACAAGATAACGAGCAAGCAACAGCTGAGCATGATCAGATCGGCACAACCGGTGTTGATGAGGCCGAGGTTGAAGCGGCACAACAAACTTATCAGCGAGAAGAGGAAAAGGTAGGTAGAAACGACCCTTGCCCATGTGGATCAGGAAAGAAGTATAAAAACTGCCATGGCTAATGGGGATGTGGTCCAATACTATATTGGACTAATGTCTGGCACTAGTCTTGATGGTGTTGACGGTGTAATTGTCGACAGCTCAGCTCGCAAGATAATTGCCCAAACTTATCTGGCTTATCCTGAGGTTCTTAAAGAGCGTCTTCGGATATTGACACAGAAGTCGCAAGCCTCTTTAAAGGATTTGGCCTCTATTGATACTCAAGTGGCCCACTGCTTTTCACAAGCGGCCAACACTTTGTTAAAAGATACAAACATTCCATCAGCTTCAGTTCGCGCCATAGGATCTCACGGGCAAACCATTTATCATCAGGGTGGTAAGTACTCAATGCAAATCGGACATGGTGCACTTATTGCTAAGCAAACAAGCATTACAACGGTGGCTGATTTTCGCATGCAAGATGTGGCTTTTGGTGGTCAAGGCGCTCCGTTAACGCCTTTATTTCACCAACACTTGTTAAATAAAAAAGACGGTGTTGTTGTTAATTTGGGCGGTATTGCCAACATCTCCACGATAATTGACAATAAAGTGGTCGGATTTGATACGGGTCCAGCAAATACTTTGTTGGATAATTGGATAAAGAAAAATAAAAACCTTGATTATGATCGTGATGGTCTTTGGTCTCGAAGTGGAATGGTAGATGCTAGATTATTAGCAGCAATGTTGGCAGATGAGTACTTTAAAAAGCCAACGCCAAAAAGCACAGGGCCTGAGTATTTTAATCTTGATTGGCTTAATCAGTTTTTATTAGGAAATGAAAAACCAGAAGATGTGCAAAGAACACTAGTAGAATTAACGGTTCTAAGCATTTCGCAAAACATTCCAGATGCAGCTGATGTGTACTTATGTGGAGGTGGCGTGCATAACTTATTTTTACGTGAGCGTTTAGAGTATGAAAATCCAAACAGCAGCGTTATGATAACAAATGATTTAGGTATTCATGTCGACTTTGTAGAGGCGGCGGCTTTTGCTTTTTTTGCTAAGCGCACTTTAGCTGGAAAGGCCTCTAACATACCCGAAGTAACAGGCGCTAAACAAAAATCAATACTAGGAGCAGTTTATGCAATTTGAGATAATTCAACCAGATGATTGGCACTTACATGTACGTTCAGGTGAGGCGCTTAAGTCAGTAATTGGTATGACAGCCTCCCAAATGGGCAGGGCTATTATTATGCCCAATCTTAATCCACCAGTTACTAGTGCTGATCAGGCAAAATCCTATCGTAATGAAATTATTGAAGCGTTGCCAGAGGGTTCTAATTTTGACCCGTTGATGGTGTTATATTTAACTGACAATACTAGCCCCCAAGACATTAAAGTGGCTGTTGATAGTCAAATAGTAAAAGCTGCTAAACTCTACCCTGCAGGTGCTACCACTAATTCTGATAGTGGTGTTACTGACATTAAAAATATCTATCCGGCATTGGAGACAATGAGTGAGCTGGGCATGCTTCTGTTGGTGCATGGCGAAGTTACACATCACGATGTTGATATCTTTGATCGTGAGTCGGTTTTTATTGACAAAGTGCTTGGCAAGATTACACAAGACTTTCCGGATCTTAAAGTTGTGTTTGAACACATTACAACAAAAGATGCTGTGGATTTTGTGTTGAGTAGTGCCAAGAATGTAGCAGCTACCATTACGCCACACCACTTATTGGCTAATCGAAATGATATGCTGGTTGGTGGTATTAGGCCGCATTACTTTTGTTTGCCTATTCTAAAGCGTAAAAATCCGCATCAACAGGCATTATTAGATGCTGCCACCAGTGGTAATGCTAAATTCTTTTTAGGTACGGACTCTGCGCCGCATGCAAAAGGCGCAAAAGAGTCGGCCTGTGGTTGTGCGGGTGTGTTGAGCGCTCATTGTGCAATTGAGCTTTACGCCACTGCATTTGAATCTAGGAATGCGCTTGATAAGCTGGAAGGTTTTGCATCAAAATTTGGCCCTAATTTTTATTCACTACCAATCAACAATAAGACCATTACCTTAACCAAACAAGATTGGATAGTGCCAGAGACTTATGAATATGCAGACTCAACCATAGTGCCTTTTATGGCAGGTCAGACACTGCACTGGAAGGCAAGTTAAAAAAACTTTTGGCAGTTTGAGTATCTTTTTCGATTTGTTGTTTTAGCGCGTTAAATGAATCAAATTTTTGCTCATCTCTAATTTTATGTTTAAAAAATACCTTTGCACACTGGCCGTACACATCAGCACTAAAATCAAAAATAAAAACTTCAAGCAGTGTTTTCTTATCGTCAACTGTAGGGCGAGATCCAATATTGCAAACACCCTGGTGAGAGCGCCCATCAAGCAATACTTCAACGGCAAATACGCCAAGTACGGGGCTGATCGTACGCCTAATCGGAATATTAATAGTAGGAAAGTTAATGCTTCTGCCCTTCTTTTCACCATGAATAATTTTTCCACTTATTGAAAACTCTCTGCCTAGCATTTTATTGGCAAGAGTTATTTCACCATCACTGAGCAGCTCTCTTATTTTAGAACTGCTTATACGATACTTGTCACATAGAATGCTTTGAGTGCTGTCAACAGAAAAATTATTCTTTTTTGACAAGTCTTGAAGTAATTTAAAATCACCTTTTCTATTTTTTCCAAAGCGAAAATCATCGCCAATAATGCAATGTTTCATGTTTAATCGATCTAGTAATATTTCTTGAATAAATGCCTGGGCTTCAATTTGAGAAAAATGTTGGTTGAAACGAATTAATAGGTGTTTATCAAGATAGAGCTGTTCTAACAATAAGTGTTTTTCTTTAAAGTTGCTTAAAGTTGCTTGGTCGTGCCCAAAAAAACACTGTGGTGTGGGCATAAAAGAAATTAGTGTTGATGGAAGCTTTAATTCTTTAGACTTTTTAACAAGCTCAGCAATAATTTTTTGATGACCAATATGTACGCCGTCAAAATTTCCAATAGTAACTACAGAGCCATTATTTTTGTCTAGGTTTTGTAAACCACGTATTAGTTGCATAGTGTTATTTTAGTCTAATTGCGCGATAATTTTGCTAACAGGTGTTGGGAGCCCTAGGTTGAGTTGTTCGGTTGAATAAAACGACTCTTGTGTCTCGGGGCAAAAAATAACAATAGGGCTAATATTCAGATGATAATGCGTGAAGCTGTGTTTTATCATTGGCAAGGTATGCTCAATAACCGCCATAGATTGAAATTTTTTAATTGTCTTGGAGATAGATAGATCGTTATTTTTACATTCTACAAAGCTCCATAACCCTCCCCAAATGCCGTCTTTGGGGCGTTTTTGTAAATAAATATGCTTATTTTTATTGCGAAAAATAAGCATAGCGACAGATTTAGTAGGCTTGTCTTTTTTGGGCTTTGCGACGGGATATATGTTTTGTGTATTGTGTTGTTTGGCTTGACAATTGCCCCTAACAGGGCATAAGTTGCATTTAGGCCTATTGCGCGTACAGACAGTCGCACCTAGGTCCATAATAGCCTGAGTGTAATCATCGTTACGTGTTTTTGGCGTATGAAGCCTTGCTAATTTCCACAGTTGTTTGATGGTTGAGCTTTGTCCATAATGCCCATCGATCTCATGATAACGAGATAAGACGCGTTTAACATTGCCATCAAGAATAGCATGATTTTGGTTGTAACTAATAGAAAGAATTGCACCAGCAGTAGACTCGCCAATGCCAGGCAGTGCCATTACTTGTTTTAATGTTGTTGGAAAAACACCTTGATAATTTTGAAGGATTATCTTGGCGGTTTTGTGTAAGTTTCTAGCTCTGGCATAATAACCCAAGCCAGAGAATTGTGCCAACACAACATCTTCATCAGCATTGGCAAGAGATTCAAGATTAGGAAAGTGTTGTATAAAGTTATTAAAGTAGTTAATAACTGTTGTAACTTGGGTTTGTTGTAACATTATTTCGCTAACCCAAACATGGTAAGCATTAGCTGGTTTTATTTGCCAAGGTAGGTCTTTTCGTCCATGAGCATCAAACCAAGTTAGCAGTTTGAGCGAGAATTCTTTCAATTTTATTGTTTATGTTTAACTCAGCATTGCCCATCTGAGCGCAAAATAGAGTATAAAAATCAATACTAATCCAAAAAGATAGGTTGCAATGCCTTTTTTGGCGGCGTTTACATCACAGCTTTCTTTACAATCTTCTTGTGTATTGACAAGCATAAAAAATGTCCAAGTTGTTGCCAGCACCAACAAGGTGTAATTGATAATTGTTAATATCTCCATGATTTCTCCCTCTTTTTAACAATTTAGGAAGGCATGATAAACCAAAAATATAAAATTTTGGCAATGTTTTTTTGATTTAAATTATAAAACTAGCGGATTTTTATTTAAGATTTAGTGGATCGTTAGGATCAA
Organism: uncultured Candidatus Thioglobus sp.; assembly: GCA_964577715.1. Classification (GTDB taxonomy): domain Bacteria; phylum Pseudomonadota; class Gammaproteobacteria; order PS1; family Pseudothioglobaceae; genus SUP05. Next base: position 9,521 of record CAZOAA010000018.1, read on the forward strand.
TGCCGTCCATAAATGGTTTGTCAATATCTTCATGGGTTACTTGATAGACACAACCGATCCAATTGTTAATAATGGCACTGGTGGCATCATGCCAAGTGTTGCCAAGTGTTTGCGTGATTAGCGTTTCAGGAAAATCAGTAATATCAAATTCACCGCCAAGTAGTTTGGTTTTAAATTCGTTTAAGATGGCTTTATTTTGTTCACTTAGATAGTGTTGTGGAAACACGGGGTAGTCAGTCCTTTGCTTATTTAAAAATAAAATTATCTCTCGTTTATATTCTTTAAGTAAGCTAACGGTGTCGTATTCAGGGTGTCCTTGGAAGAATACAATTCTTAATAAGTCTTCACTAACGCACAAATGTGCGCCAACACTACTTTTTACTAAAATCTTAATACCAGTGGTATTAAATTGCTCTGTTGAGATTTCGTTGTACCTTGAATGTGGCACATCAAAACAAGTGTTAACACCGCTCATGAGCGGGTGCGTGCGATCAAGAACATGATGTTTAAAAACCCCCCAGCATTTATGCCCTAAAGCTTTGCGTTTTTGTTTGTATCGAAATTCTAATACGGCATGAGTTGCTAAACACGAACACAAGGTTGAGGTAGTGTTGTCATACGCCCATTCAATAACCTCTTTTAACTCTGAGTAAAAGGGTGCTTTTTGTAAATCAGGGTCTTCTACATGTGCTCCGGTAATAATCAGAGCATCAAGACCTTGTTTTTTTATACTCTCAAAACTTTGGTAGTATTGATCAATATAGGCTTGTGATTTTTCATTACGAGCAATTGAAGGCAAAGTGAAAGGATGTAAGTAGAATTGAGCGATTTGATTAGAATGCCCAATTAGGCGAAAAAATTGTCTTTCTGTGGCTTCAAGTGCAGCATCTGGCATCAGGTTAAGTAGTCCAATGTGCAGCTCTCGAATGCTTTGGTGGCTCGCCCTATCTTTAGATAATATAGTTTCGCCCTCTTTTTTAAGGCGCTCAAATGAAGGAAGATTAGAGTGTGCAATAAGGGGCATCAGTCTAGCGCTCCATAGATTAACCCAAATACATCATCAGCTGTTCTACATTGGTAGAGCGCTTCACTGTCAATGGTATAGCCGTATTTATTGGCAATCGCATCGTATTTTGGTGTGCGATGTGCAAGTAAACGCGGAAAAATCCAGCGCACAAAAGCATCGGGATCAATTTGTGCCACATAAGTCAGCTGGTTTTCTTTTAGATAGGCATCTAATTCTGTTTGTAGAAATTCGGCTTGATAATACAGCGGTTTTGGATGTGTTTGAGCGCGCTTAATCAGAGCGTCCTGATTGGCTTTTCCTGCCTTTATATATAAAATAACACTATGTTTTGCTAAAGACTGATAAACTTTGTCATCATCAAGTTCGCACAAGCTTCCGCCTGCATCATTAATGAAATTGTTGACACCCTGTTGATTGGCTTTTTTGATAAAAATAGGCATATCCAGCATAGTGTTGATTTCGGCCTGTTTAAATAAAGCTTGTCGGCGAATGAACTCATCAATAGGCAACCCCCCTTGTTCAGGATTACCGACTTTTCCTAAAAAAGAAGACACAGAAGAAAGGTTGTCAAAGGTGATATGGTTTTGAATACTGATAGATTCGTTATTAAGTAGTTCTGCTAACCAAGAGTTTTCCTGCCCTACTTTTTCTTTTATGTTGTCCAATATAGCGTCATTTAAGTATTTAGCGCCAATGCGATAATCGCCCGAGTAATGAAACCAATTGTCTTGTTTGTTGAGTAGTTTTGCAAGATGTGTTTTGCCAACGCCAGACATACCTAGTAAGGTTAAAGACTTGTTTTTTGATTGTTTGAATTCTTCAGCAGATAGTTTCATAACAATCCGTCTTGTTTAAACATTTCTCGAATGCCTCGCACCGCTTGACGCGTTCTGTGTTCGTTTTCAATTAAACCAAAGCGAACATACTCGTCTCCATAGTTGCCAAACCCAATCCCAGGGGATACGCCAACCCTTGCCGCTTTTAATAGTTTTTTGGTAAATTCGAGTGAACCTAGTGCTTGATAAAATTCGGGGATTTTAGCCCAAACAAACATGGTTGCTTTTGGTGGAGTAACTAGCCATCCAATAGAATTGAGCCCACTACACAAGACATCTCTGCGTTCTTGATACATGTTAGAAATGTCTCTAACACAGGTTTGATCACCCTCTAATGCTTCAATAGCAGCGACTTGAATAGGGGTAAACATGCCATAGTCAAGGTAGGATTTAATCTTAGCTAGAGCGCCTACTAAAGTAGGATTGCCCACCATAAATCCAACGCGCCAACCAGGCATGTTATAACTCTTTGACAATGAGAAAAATTCAACCGCAATATCTTTAGCACCTTCAACCTGAAGTATGCTTGGTGCAACATAACCGTCAAATACAATATCCGCATAGGCCAAATCTTGCACAACCCAAATTTCATGCTCTTTGGCAATCTCAATAACGCGTTCAAAAAATTCTAAATCAACACATTCAGTGGTTGGATTAGACGGATAGTTAAGCACCAGCATTTTCGGTTTTGGCCATGTATTTTTGATTGATCTTTCCAGTTCTGCAAGAAAATCATCATCAGGCCCACAAGGCACGTGTTGAATATCAGCGCCAGCAATAACAAATCCATAAGGGTGAATTGGATAAGCAGGATTTGGAACCAAAACAGTGTCACCTGCACCAACAACTGCCTGTGCTAAGTTGGCTAAGCCTTCTTTAGAGCCAATAGTAACAATGGCCTCAGTTTCTGGATCTAAATTAACATCAAATCTGGTTTTGTACCAGTTTGCAATGGCACGCCTTAAGCGTGGTATGCCTTTCGATGTTGAATAGCGGTGTGTGTCTTTTCGACGTGCTGCCTCTACCAGTTTTTCAACAATATGATTAGGTGTTGGCTGGTCAGGGTTGCCCATGCCAAAGTCAATAATATCTTCGCCACGTGCGCGTGCCTTTGCTTTTAATTCGTTAGTAACAGCAAAAACATAAGCAGGTAGCCTCTTTATGCGAGGAAAATCTTCGTTCATTTAAGATATCTTTATAAAAAAATTATTTAATGGCCAATAGCTCCACTTCAAAAATAAGCGTTGCATCGGGCGGAATAAGCCCCCCTGCACCGATTGGACCATAGGCTAGATCAGAAGGAATGGTAAGTTTGCGCTTGCCTCCTATCTGCATACCTTCAACGCCTTGATCCCATCCAGGAATGACTTGACCCACACCAAGCGTAAAATCAAAAGGGTCATTTCTGTCAACACTGGAGTCAAATTTTTTTCCATTTGTTAGCCACCCTGTGTAGTGTACAGAGATTGCATCACCAGAGTTTGCACTTGCGCCATCGCCAATGGTAATTTCTTCAATAACTAGTTCTGCCATGTTTTTATCCTAATAAGTTAGTGTTATATTGTAAGCGCTAAATTTTCTAATGTTGAGCACCCCGCAATCCAAAATTAAATACTGCCCTTTAATCCCTTTTAAGACACCTGAAATAATTGGTGTTTTGTCAAAATTTAGAGAGCTAATTTTGCTTGGGTATTCTACCACAGGGTAACTGATTTCTAAAGTCTCGTTATTTAGCGTTGCACCACCCAATTCGCTAGTTAGATTTTTTATCTGTGGTAGCAATTCATCGCGAAATTTTTGAAGATCAATTAAGTCCACTTCATTTTTAAGCATTTTTCGCCAATTGGTTTTGTCGTTGACAAACGCCTTTAAGGCAACTTCAATTTGCCCAGATTTAAGACGAGTATCCACCTCAAGTATTGGCAAGGCACTTATGGCACCTTGGTCAACCCATCGGCTAGGCGTATTGGATTTACGCGTAATGCCCACTTTAATGCCTGAAGTATTTGCCAGATAAATAACATGTGGCACAAAACAATTGTCGCTTCCCCAATCTGGTTCGCGACAAGTGCCAAGATGATGATGGCAAGTTTCTGGCCTCATAATGCATAAATCGCATCGTGCTAGTCGTTGTGAACAAGGGTAACAATACCCTTGTGAATAGCTTTTGTTGGTACTTATACCACAATTTGAGCAGTTAATTTGAGTGTTGAATTCAAGGCTAATATTCTCCCCAACTAAGTCGTTCATGTTAAGTAGCTTATTGCCAATTGGCAGTTGATATTGTGCCGTACCCATGGCAATATGGGTGTGCATTTTTCCAATGCTGCCGCTTAAGAGCATAGTAGTGTTTGTACTTTTAGATACTGTTTTGCTGTTTTTTCACTAATGTGTTTGGGGAGTTTTGGTGCAGGTGGTGTTTTGTCCCAGTCCAATGTTTCTAGGTAGTCACGTACAATTTGCTTATCAAAGCTTTTTGGGCTAGTGCCTATTTGATAATCTGCTTTTGACCAAAAACGCGAAGAATCAGGCGTTAATACTTCGTCCATTAAGGTTAGTTGATTGTTTTCATCTAGACCAAATTCAAACTTTGTATCGGCAATAATAATGCCTCGTTCTAGCGCATAATCAGCCGCAAATTGATAAATTTTAAGGCTGGCATCTTTAACCTGCCTAGCCATCTTTTCTCCTAGAATATTAACCGTTGTTTCAAAATCAACATTCATGTCATGCTCGCCTATTTCAGCCTTGGTTGAGGGCGTGTATAAAACTTCTGGTAATTTTTCTCCAAGCGCCAAGCCTTTGGGTAATGTAATGCCACAAACCATACCGGTTTGTTGATAGTCTTTCCAGCCAGAGCCAATTAAATAGCCGCGCACGATAGCTTCAACTGAAAGCGGCCTGAGCTTTTTAACAATAATCGCACGACCTTTAACCTGGCTGATTTCTTCCGGACTTAAAACACTGCTCAGAGGTTCGTGTGTTAGGTGGTTAGGAATAATATGTTGGGTTTTGTCAAACCAGAAATTGGCAACATTGGTAAGCACCACCCCTTTTTGACTAATAGGCTCGTCAAATACAACATCAAAAGCACTTAGACGATCAGTTGTAACAATCAACATGCGCTTATCGTCTATGTTGTAGATGTCACGCACTTTTCCTTTTTGTATTAGTTCTAGACTAAGAGAGGTTTCAAATAATGTTTCCACGCTATGTTTTTGTTTTTATGTTGTATATATTTTAATCGATTGTGTAGTGGTAAAATGAATAGCAATTAATAAAGATAAACTTATGGTAAATCGCCTCGCAATCATTGCTTTGTTTATTTCTCAGTTTGCACATGCTTCTGCATTATCAGACGGTGCTATGCGCCTGATTCAAGTTGGCAATGAAATCTCATCTCCAGATGTTGTTTTAAGGGGTCAATCATTATTGCTAAAAGGCGCTTTTGATTTAGATGATGTGGATGCTGTTTATGAGTTATCTAAACAGATCCGCACAGGTAATGATTTGATGGGCCATCCTCCTTTAGAACGTGAGGCAAACCAAACACTTATTAAGCTAGTTAAGCAAAGTTATGATCCTGCTCTTTATGATTACGGCCTGTATTTATTGGATGGTGAAGGTGGCTTTATAAAAAATGAATTTTTAGCACTTAATTTGTTTGAAGAGTCTTTTAAGGTTCATGCAAATGCAAATTCTGCTTTTATTGCTGCAGTGATCAGAAATGAATCTTTAGTGCCCGGCACTAAAAACCCACAACGTATAGATGAGCTATTGACTTTTGCAATTTTGAATAAAGTTAAGGGCGCACAAAAGTATCAAGACGAGCATGTAAAAAGCGGCTACTGGAGAAGCACAACTCCAGGCAGTTGGTCAAAATGGTTGGCCGATCAATAAAGACGTAAACTACTAAGTATTCTTTTTGCTCTGTTTTTAAAGTTTTTTAAATCCGCATTCGCAACAGTTTTTTGTTTGGGCAGTTTATAAGTTAGCGGGTTTTTCCTTACACCTTTGTAACGAATCTCATAGTGTAGATGTGGCCCTGTTGAGCGTCCTGTTGAGCCGACATAACCAATAATTTGTCCTTTCTTAACTTTTTTTGATGTTCTGATTCCTTTGGCAAATCTAGATAGGTGTGCATAAACTGTGGTATAGTTTTTGCCATGTTGAATAAAAAGAACATTGCCTAAGGCGCGCAGCCTTTTTTTACGTTTTATTACACCGTCTGCTGTTGAATAAACAGGTGTGCCTGTTTTTGCAGCAAAATCTACAGCACGGTGAGGTAGCCAAGTTTTTAAAATTGGATGAAAGCGCCTTTTTTGAAATTTTGAACTAACTCTATCGTACTTTAAAGGCGCTGATAAAAAAGATTTTTGTAAAGATTTTCCATGTCGATCGTAATAGTCGGTACGACCCCGCTTATCAGTATAGGAAAAAACAGCAATTTGTTTTTTCTTACTTAAATAAATTAGCGCCTCAGGTTTATTTGCTTTGCGAGTAACAATAATAAATTTATCGCCTTTTTTTAAATCTCGATTAAAGTCAATCTCCCAAGAAAAAGCCCGAACAATGGCTTTGACAATCTTAGGGTTAATTCCCTTTTTTTGTGCATCATAATTTAGCGAGCGACTAATGGTAACTGTATTGGTTTCTAATGGGTTGTTAGTATGTGCTAAAGTAGTTGTGGTTGTGCCAAATAAAAACAACAATACAAACAGCCCAACTAGGCGCATATTATGCATATTGGCTAACGATTTCTTTCGCTACTTGGCGCGATAATTTATCGTTGTTGACAACCTCTTCAAGATTGTCAACAGATGTGTGTTTAGCCTGTTCAAGGGTTTTTTCAATAACCTTGGGAATTTCTAAAAATTTGATTTTATGGTTAAGAAACGCTTCAACGGCAATTTCGTTGGCTGCGTTAACTGTGCCCATTGCGCTGCCACCTGCGCGTAGCGCATCAAAAGCCAGTCTTAGACAAGCAAATTTATCAAGGTCGGGCTTGTAAAACTCCAAAGGGGAATACTTTGTTAGATCAAGCGCATCAACTCCAGAACTGATGCGTTTTGGATAAGCCATTGCATAGGAAATAACGCTACGCATATCAGGGTTACCAAGCTGTGAAATGGTAGAGCCGTCTTCATAGTAAACTGAAGAATGCACAATACTTTGTGGATGCATTACTACGTCTATTTTTTCAGGTTTAAGCGAGAAAAGGTAGTGAGCCTCGATAACTTCTAGCCCCTTATTCATCATGCTGGCAGAGTCAATTGAAATTTTTCTGCCCATACTCCAGTTTGGGTGGGCACAAGCCTCATCGGGTGTGATGGATTGTAATTTTTCTAAAGGCGTGTGTAAAAAAGGCCCTCCACTTGCGGTGAGTTGAATTTTGCTTAGCGCAGACTTTCCACTTTGTAAACACTGAAAAATAGCACTGTGCTCGGAATCAACAGGAATCAATTCGGCATCAAAAGTTTTGACTGTGCTGATAAAAAGATCACCTGCTAATACGAGCGATTCTTTATTAGCAAGCATAATTCGTTTACCTGCTTTGGCAGCTGCAAGTGCGGACGGCATTCCTGCACTACCTACAATAGCCGCCATTACATAGTCGGTATTTTTATGTTTAGCAATTTTGCACAAGGCGCTTTCTCCGCTAAGAACCTTAGTGTCATTATTAAGCGCATTTTGTAGTTCTGATGCAGCTGATTCGTTATTCATGACTGCAAATTCCGGCTGATATTTATTACACAAATCAACCATTTGTTGCCAGTTAGTATTAGCACTGAGTGCAAAAATATTAAATTTGTCGCTATGTAGGTCAACTACGGACAAGGTGCTTTTGCCGATTGATCCAGTTGCTCCTAATAAAGTAATGTTTTTCATAGTAGACCAAGACCCAACAAGAAAAATGGTGCCGCCGCAGTTAAAGAGTCGATGCGATCTAATACGCCACCATGCCCAGGCAGTACTTGACCACTGTCCTTAATATTTGAAACACGCTTGTATAAGCTTTCAAACAAATCACCCAGTACAGATACACTAGACACCACTATGGTTAACAATAGGTAGCCGATATATTGATCAGTGGCAATGTTTTGATAGTACAAGAAAGCTATTGTGACAATTAGTGCAAACACAATACCGCCAATTACCCCCTCAACAGACTTTCCTGGACTAACCTTGGGTGAAAGTTTACGCTTACCAAATGCTTTCCCACTAAAGTAAGCGCCCGAATCTGCGCCCCAAATAATCAATATCAGCAGTAGGAGACACTCAGCACCAAATTGTTGGTGAAGCGTTGTTAATGCCAACCACATAGGTACTAATAACAAAACACTATTAATAATACGTACTGCTACTGGTTTAAACCACAGGTTCGTTTTATGCGGATAACTTAGCACCCAGTATAGGTTGATTATCCACCATGCGATACTAATATAAAGCACCAAAAAAACCAACGATATGTTTGTGCTAATACTAATAGCAATAGCGGCAATACCAATAGAAAGTATTAATCGAGCCATGGTGTTTTTCAGCTGGATAAGTTTAGAAAATTCCCAAGCGCCCAACACAACAAATATTAATAGCAAGTATGCAAAGTTATCTGTTTCCATTGAAAACATAGCCCAAATAAACAAGGGTGCCAAAATAAGAGAAGTGGCTATTCTTTGTATTAGCATGCTTTATCTTTGCGCTTACCAAATCGACGGTCTCTATCGGTAAAACTTTCGATAGCCTTATCTAGTTCTTTGTTGTTAAAATCAGGCCAAAGTGTGTCAGTAAAATACAACTCACTGTAAGCAATATCCCACAATAAGAAGTTACTGATTCTAAGCTCGCCACTAGTACGAATCAACAAATCAACACTAGGCTCATCTGCTAAGGATAGGTATTTTGAGAAGGTTTTGATATTAACGTCCTCAGCGTTAAGATCACCTATTGCAGATGCTTTGGCAACTTGTTGTGCTGCTTGGGCAATGTCCCATTGTCCGCCATAGTTAGCAGCAATTACCAGCGTTAGTCCAGTATTTTTACTAAGTAGCGCCTCAGCATCAGCTGCGGTTTGTTGCACCTCTTGAGGGAACAAAGACATATCGCCAATCAACTTAAGCCTAACATTGTGCTTGTTAAGTTTTTTTACTTCTTGTTTAAGTACGCTAAGAAAAAGTTTAAAAAGTAATGATACCTCTTCATTAGAGCGGTTTTTATTTTCACTACTAAAGGCAAAAAGCGTGAGCGTTTTAACACCTAGTTTGCCACAGTGTTTAACCACATTGCGCACCGCCTGAACCCCTTTTTGATGGCCTTTTATGCGCGGTAAAAAACGTTTTTTTGCCCAGCGCCCATTGCCATCCATAATAATTGCGATGTGTTGAGGTATGTTCATAATCGCTAATTATACCCATAGGGCGGCACCAGCCTTTTGAAAGTATAAATACGGTAAAATCCCTTTATCCGTTTATATAAAGGTTTGTTTATGAGTTTAGCAAAGCGAATTATCCCTTGTCTTGATGTGCGCGATGGTCGTGTGGTTAAGGGTGTACAGTTTGTTAATATTAAAGACGCAGGTGACCCAGTTGAGGTAGCCAAACGTTATGATGATCAAGGCGCTGATGAAATTACTTTTTTAGACATTACCGCTTCGCACGAAGGGCGCGATACCACGGTTCATATGGTTGAAAGTATTGCTGAGCAAGTGTTTATTCCACTGACCGTAGGCGGAGGAATTCGCAAACCCGAAGATGTGCGCATGATGCTTAATGCTGGTGCTGATAAAGTAGCCGTTAACTCAGCAGCAATTTTTAACCCAAGCTTAATTAATGAGCTTAGTGAAAAGTTTGGCTCACAATGTATTGTTGTTGCTATTGATGCTAAGCAAGTTTCTACTAACCCTGCTAAGTGGGAAATTTTTACCCATGGTGGCCGTAAGCCAACTGGTATAGATGCCATTGAATGGGCGGTAAAAATGACACAGGGTGAGCATGGCGCAGGCGAAGTATTGCTCACTTCGATGGATTGTGATGGTGTGAAAACTGGTTTTGATTTGGAGCTTACCAGAGCAGTTTCTGAAGCGGTAGATGTGCCGGTAATTGCCTCAGGCGGTGTAGGTAATCTTGAGCATTTGTCTGAAGGTGTTTTGCAAGGTGGTGCTGACGCAGTTCTAGCAGCTAGTATTTTTCATTTTGGTGAATACAGTGTAGAACAGGCCAAATTAGCCATGCAAAAAAATGGCATAGAAGTCAGACTATAATACTCAACTTTTGATTTTTTTATACTTTAAGCGTATCATTACACGCTTTGTTAAACAAGGTTTTTTATGAATTCTAGAAAAGAATTATGGGTACTTTTAGCCTCCTTTATCGTACCAATTGCATTGGGAGCGGCTTTTTTTTATTGGAATCCAGCCGCTTTTACTAATAATACTGTTAATTATGGTGAATTCGTTAATCCAATTATCACCACAGAAGAGCAAGACATTGTTTTTGATGAAAAAACAAAAGGCACATTACAAGGTTTATGGACGCTAGCTTATGTTGCTAATCAATGTGATGATGTATGCGTACAAGCGCTTAAAGATACAAAAACCATTCGCATTTTAATGAATGAAGACATGCGCCGAATTCAGAGACTGTTACTCGTTAATGGCTCAATCGATTTTCAAGAATCAGGTGTTTTTATTGCACACCCAAGTACTGCACTTAGTCAAAAGCTCGCCAAGTTTCCAAGCAATACTTTGTTTTTAATCGACCCATTGGGAAATATAATGTTGCGATATAACGCTCAAGAGCTAAATATTAAGCGAGTCATTAAAGACTTAGATCGCTTATTTAAGTATTCGCGCATCGGTTAAACGGAGTTTTTATGCCTTCACTTGTTGATTTACTCGGTCTTTGTAAGCTAAAGGTTGTCGCGCTTATTCTGCTAACAGCCGTGGTTGGCATGTTGTTAGCAGTGCCTGCTCCTTATTTGCCGGACGGTTGGTTGGTGATTAGCGCTTCTATCGGCATTTCTATGGCATCGGCATCGGCTGCAGTATTTAATCATGTTGTTGATGAGCAGATTGATATTCAAATGTCGCGTACTGATCAGCGCCCTCTACCACAAGGAAAAGTGAGTCGCAATCAAGCGCTTGTTTGGGGCGTGTTTTTAGGCATAGTTGGTTTAGGCACTTTACAACTATTTGTAAATACCATTACTATGGTACTTACTTTTATTTCACTCATTGGCTATGCGGTCATTTATACCATGTATCTTAAACGTGCAACACCACAAAACATTGTGATTGGAGGCGCAGCAGGTGCAGCACCGCCGATATTGGGCTGGACTTCTATTTCAGGTACGCAAGGTATTGAGCATGCAATGCTTTTATTTTTGATTGTTTTTATTTGGACACCGCCACATTTTTGGGCATTGGCGATTTACAGGGTTGAAGAATACAAGAAAGTAGATGTACCTATGTTGCCAGTAACGCATGGATTGGCCTATACTCGCATGCAGATTTTGCTCTATACAATATTGCTATTATTAGTAACACTATTGCCTTACTTGTCAGGCATGTCAGGCCTTGTTTATTTGCTATCAGCTATAGTGCTCGGCGTGATATTTTTAATGTATGCGATAAAAATTTACAAAAAACCTGACAACAACAAAGTTGCCTGGGCTACATTTATGTATTCAGTCAACTATTTAATGTTATTATTTATAGCGTTACTGGTTGATCATTACTGGCTAATTTTATTATAAAAGGTGGGAGATTTATATGAAAGGATTAGGACAAGTTTTCAAAGCAGTCACATCAGCGATGATTGGTGTTGGCAAACAAGAAGACTTAAAAAAAGATTTCGAACGTACTGAAAAACAAGGCCCTTGGCCTTATATTATTGTTGGTTTAATTATGACAATTATCTTTATTGGCTTGGTTGTTGTAGTGGTTAAGTCAGTATTGCCTTAGTCTAGTTTTTCAATAACCATATCCAGCGCAGCTGACATTTTAGTTGCACGATGCGGGTTAGTGAGTAGCCCCGTTAGTTCAAGTTCGGGACTAAGTAGTAGATAGCTAGCAGTATGATTGATTAGGTAATTTTCATTCATCTTCATGGCTTTATGTTTGCTATGGTCTTTGGCAGACCTTTGTTTTATTTGTGCTACCTCATGATAAACACCCAGTGCTTTAGTCATTTTTGCTAGCACATCTTCTTTGGCGCTAAGGCCAATAAATTTAGCATTGAACTTACTTGTAAAGCTTGCTAGGTTGCCAACATCACGCTTTGGATCTACTGATACAAACACTACTTGAAGTTTATCTGAATGCTTCATGAGTCCAAGTGTTTGACTGAGTGTTGCCAAATCCGTCGGACATACGTCTGGGCAAGATGTGTAACCAAAATATAAAATCGCCCATTTGCCCTTAGTAATATTGCCAAGTGAGGTAATTTGATTGTCATCATTAATTAAAGAAAATCTTCCTTCCAATGATTTTGGGTTGGAATATAAAGATATGGTTGGCTTAACTTGAGATTGCAATTCCCTAAGTTGACTAGCCTGTGGAATAAGCAACAAATAGGCTGCTGCTAGCATACCAACACCTAACAAGATAAATGAATTGCGTGTTTTTCTGATTTGACCACAGTTGTTCTTACCTGTGCACGCTTCAAATTGTTCATCAGAGCACGAGTGCTCTTGTTCTATAAAATTTTTCACCGCTCTCTCCCTCGGTATTTATTTTTTTATGGCTATACTGGTTTTTGAAATATTTTGTGTATTAGCCCAACAAGACTTAGTAATAATAACAGAGCAACTGCATTATGTAAAACAGCCACTAACATTGGTAATGATAACAAGACGTTAAGAATACCCAGTGTAATTTGCAAAAACAGCAAAAAACCAATCAATAATAAATTTGTTTTTAGATATCTATATTCTTTAAGTAGATAAATAAGCGCTATTATCGATACAGTGACTATTAGTGCGCCAATTCTATGTAACATTTGAATGGCAGCACGTGCTGAGTTTTCCAATGTGCCATATTCGTAGTCAATCCCTAGTTTGCCCCAAGTAAGTGCATTGGCAAAATCCATATTTGGCCACCAAGATCCCAAGCAAGTTGGAAATTCCTCACCGCAAGAGAGTGCAGCATAGTTGGTGCTGGTCCAACCACCTAAAATAATTTGCAGACTTAATAATACCAATGTGAGTATGAGCAGGTACTTGTGCCGTTTTAAGGTGTGGTGATAAGTAACAATCGGCCTGCTTTGATTGAGCAGTAACCAACTTAGAAGAGCAGTGGTAATAAACCCGCCTACAAGATGTGTTGTAACAATGCCAGGATGCACCAGTAGTGTTACTGTCCACATGCCAAAAGCGCCTTGTAGCATTACGAATAAAGCGCTAAATCCGGGCAGTGCGAGAGACTGATGGCGTTTTGTCTTTCCCCTTAAGGCTAAAAAGAAAATCACAAGAATAACCAAACCAAGCATTGAGGCGGCATAACGATGTATCATTTCCTTCCAGCCTTTTGCCGCTTCAAGCGGGCGTTCATAGCCTTCAATTAGTGTGCCATCTTTTGCATCGGGTACGCCGATTTGGCCATAGCATCCTGGCCAATCTGGGCAGCCAAGTCCTGCATCGCCTAGTCGGGTATAAGCACCTAATATGACAACAATAAGCGCCAGAACGATTGAAATTTGTAGTAATTTTTTAAACATGTTTATCGAACGAGTTTTTTAAAAAAAATAATTTCGATATTTTAACGATTTACAAAAAAGCCTTTTGCACAATTATGCAAAAGGCTTTTAAAGATGAATAAAATAAAATTTATATTAATCTTATTTTAGCTCTCCAATCATTGCTTTATATGCATGCCAGGTAGCATGTGCAAGTACAGGAATTACCACAACAAGCCCAATAAAATAAGGTGTCATTAAACCTAACAGCACAAGAATGCCAACTATAGGTACCCACATTAGCATAATTACTTTATTTGCCATTGCTGCTCTTAAGCTAGTCATTGTGGCAGTAAACGGGTCACAGTCTGTGTCTAGCACCATTGGGAAAGAGAACCAGCTAATCATAAATGAAATCAAGCCAACAACAGTAGTAAATGCAAAATAAGCAATCACAAATCCCATGTTGCTACCACTAGTAATCTCAGCCAAGATTGCCTGAATAATGGTTTGGTTTTCATTAACAATATTTAAAGAGCCAGTATTAAAAATAGCGTAAATCAGTGGCGAGAACATCATCCATGCAATAGCAAGAACAACCAAAATAACCGAAAGAAAGATAGATGGGCATGATCCGTTTGCCTTAAAGGCAGCACCAACAACTTCACCAATATTTGGAGACTCTCCCTTTGAAAGTCGTCTAGATGCATCATAAAGACTCATGGCAGAAATTGGACCTAATATTAAAACGATAACTGCCAATAATGGCACAGCCACATCGTGTAATGTTTGTGATCCTTCTAAATAACTCCAAAGACTATAGGTAACAATTGTAAATAATGCGCCATAAAATAAAGATAATACAGGTATGGACATCAAGTCCCCAATGCCTTGTTTGAGCCAGGTAAAAGGCGCCTCTATGCCTACTTCTTTAAGCTCAGCAGTTTTACTGAGATTCTCTTGCATTCTTGCAGTTTGTGGTATAGCCATTTTTATAATCTCCTCACTAGATGTAATGTTTTATCTATGCGTATTAAAACAGACCTGATAATTCTTGTCAAGAAAATATTACAATAGTTTTTTCAAAGACTTGACACAAATCAAGGCTTTTTTTGTTTTTTTGTGAATAAGCTTATTAAAAAAAGGGTATCATGTGCCACAGTTTTTTTAATATAGCGATATATTAATATACTAATAGTATTATTTATTTGGAGGATTTATGAAAAGATTAATAGTTCTTTTGAGCGCCCTTATAGTCTCTACCGGTGCTTCTGCTGAGTGGGGTGTTAACCTGAGAGAGGGTGTAACATCAATCAGTCATAACATTTATGACTTGCACATGATGATTTTTTGGATTTGTGTGGCAATCGCAGTTGGTGTATTTGGTGTAATGATTTATTCAATTTATGCGCACAGAAAGTCAAAAGGCGCAGTAGCTGCTAATTTTCATGAAAGTACAACGGTTGAGTTAGTCTGGACAATTGTTCCAATTATTATTTTAGTATTGATGGCAATTCCTGCTTCTAAAGTGTTAATCGATTTAGAAGACACTTCTAAAGCTGACATGACAGTTAAGATCACCGGTCATCAGTGGAAATGGCAATATGATTATCCTAAAGAAGGCATTAGTTTTATTTCTAACTTGGCTCAATCTTCTAAAGATGCGATTAACGATGATAGTAATAAACCTGAGAACTACTTACTTGAAGTAGATAACAATCTAGTGTTACCAGTAGATACTTCAGTTCGTTTCTTAATCACCTCAAGTGATGTAATTCACAATTGGTGGGTGCCTGATTTTGGTGTTAAACAAGATGCTAACCCAGGTTTTATTAATGATGCATGGGCTAAAATTGATGAAATTGGAACTTACCGTGGACAGTGTGCTGAGCTTTGTGGCAAGGACCACGGCTTTATGCCAATTGTGGTTGATGTGGTTTCTAAAGCAGATTATGCTAAATGGGTATCTGGTCAACAAGCAGCAGCAAAAGCAGCAGCAGATAGTGCAAACAAAACATGGTCTAAGGCTGAGTTAATGGCACAAGGTGAAGATGTTTATAACACTAACTGTGCTGGCTGTCACAAGAAGGACGGCTCAGGAATGCTGCCAATCTTCCCGCCTATGAAGGGCTCGCCAATTGCAAATGGCGTAGCGGCTGATCACATGAGTATTGTGATTAATGGTAAAGGCGGTATGCCAGCATTTAAGATGCTAGGCGATGCTGATCTTGCAGCAGTAATTACTTATGAAAGAAATGCCTTTGGTAACACGGGCAGCGTTGTTCAACCTTCAGATGTTACATCTGCACGTTAATTAAAGGAGAAATAATATGACAACAGCAACAGCTTCTCACGACGATCACCATCACGGCCCTGAAAAAGGCTTGATGAGATGGGTCAAAACAACGAACCATAAAGACATTGGTTCACTTTATTTGTGGTTTGCCTTCATTATGTTATTAGTAGGTGGCGCAATGGCAATGGTGATTCGTATGGAATTATTACAACCAGGTATGCAGGTAATAGATCCACACTTCTTTAACCAGATGACAACCATGCATGGTTTGATCATGGTATTTGGTGCTATTATGCCGGCAATGGTTGGTCTAGGTAACTGGCTGATTCCAATGATGGTAGGTGCACCCGATATGGCACTACCACGTATGAATAACTGGTCTTTCTGGATTCTCCCATTTGCAGGTGGTATCTTATTAAGCACGTTCTTTATGGAAGGCGGTGCGCCAGCATTTGGTTGGACGTTCTACGCACCACTATCAACCACATTTGCACCGGATAGTACTGACTTCTTTATTTTCGCAGTGCATTTATTAGGTTTTTCATCAATCATGGGTGCGATTAATATTATTGCAACGGTACTTAATATGCGCGCTCCTGAAATGAAACTAATGGACATGCCATTGTTTGTTTGGACATGGTTAATTACCTCGTTCCTACTAATTGGCGCAATGCCAGTATTGGCAGGTGCAGTAACCATGATGCTAACAGATCGTAACTTCGGTACAGCATTCTTTGATGCAACTGGTGGCGGTGATCCTGTGATGTTCCAGCATATTTTCTGGTTCTTTGGTCATCCAGAGGTTTATATTATGATTTTGCCAGCGTTTGGTGTAATTTCTCACATTATTCCAACCTTTGCACGTAAGCCATTATTTGGTTACTCGTCAATGGTATATGCAGTGGCGGCAATTGCATTTTTGTCATACATTGTATGGGCGCATCACATGTTCCTAACAGGTATGCCAGTTGCAGGTGAGTTGTACTTTATGTATGCCACGATGATGATTGCGGTACCAACAGGCGTTAAGGTGTTTAACTGGGTTGCCACGATGTGGAAAGGTTCAATGACATTTGAAACCCCAATGTTATGGGCGTTATCGTTTGTATTCTTATTCACGATTGGTGGTTTTACTGGTTTAATGATGGGTATTGCACCTGCTGATATTCAGTATCACGATACCTACTTTATTGTGGCTCATTTCCACTATGTGTTGGTAACAGGTGCATTATGGGCAATCATTGCAGCAACGTTTTACTGGCTACCTAAGTGGACTGGAAAAATGTACAACGAAAGCTTGGCTAAGATTCATTTCTGGTGGGCTGTGATCTCAGTAAATGTATTGTTCTTCCCTCAGCACTTCTTAGGTCTTGCGGGTATGCCACGTCGTATTCCTGACTACTCATTGCAGTTTGCAGACTTTAACTATATTTCTTCAATTGGTGGTTTTGCCTTTGGTGCATCGTTCATCTTGTTAACTTATATTGTGATTGACTGTATTCGTAATGGCAAGCCAGCACCTAAGCGCCCATGGGATGGTGCTAAAGGCCTAGAGTGGACACTGGGCTCAGATGAGAATTCTCAAGCTGAGTATCACACATTTAATAAGCCGCCAACAAGAAAATTAATTGAGTCAGAGTCTCAAAATTCTTAATGGCAGATAAAGCAAACAAGGGCGCTATTATTACTGCGGTAATTGTAGGCGTTATAGCAATAGGAGTATATGTAGCAACCATAGTATTTAATGGTTGATATGGAAAAACGAAAAATAACAAAAGGGTTCTGGATAAAACTAGTTTCAGCGCCAATATTGATGTTTTTCTTTGCTTATGCAATGGTACCCATTTATGATGTTATTTGTGACATCACTGGGTTTAACGGCAAAACTGGCAGAGTAGATAGCGAACAACAATATACGGTAGATGAACAGCGAAAAGTTGAGGTGGGTTTTTTTGCCATGACTATGCCAGGTTTTCCAGTACAGTTTGGACCAAAGGTAAGTTCAATGGAGGTAATACCTGGTAAGTTTTATACTACCAGCTATCTTGCTAAGAACAATACTGATAAGACCATTGTTGGCCAAGCAGTTCCTAGTGTTGCACCCACGGACGCAGCACTTTATTTTAAAAAGTTAGAATGCTTCTGTTTTAACAGGCAAGTGTTTAAACCACATGAAGAAGTCGAAATGACACTCAGATTTGTGGTAGAACCAGAGTTGGATGAGCGAATTAAAGATATAAGTTTATCCTACAATTTTTTTAAACTTGAAAGCTAAAAAGAGGAAGGAAATATGAGCGAACAAGAATATTATGTACCAAATGGTACTTACTGGCCAATTATTGGCTCTATCGGTATAGCAACCCTATTCGTAGGTTTTGCTAATCAAATGCACGGTGTAGAATGGGGTGCATCTGTAATGGCACTTGGTTTGGCTATTACTGTATTTATGATGTTTGGCTGGTTTGGCCAAGTGGTTAGTGAAAGCACAAGTGGTATGTATAGTAAGCAAGTTGATCGTTCATTCCGTTGGGGCATGAGTTGGTTCATCTTCTCTGAGGTAATGTTTTTCGCAGCCTTTTTTGGTGCATTGTTTTATGCAAGAACATTAAGTGTTCCTTGGTTAGGTGGTGCGGATAATAATATTTTTACACCAGACTTATGGAATGCATTTAGCGCTTCTTGGCATCAGATGGCATTCTTAGCACCTGGTACAGAATTACAATCAGGCACAGTGATGAGCTTCCCTGAAGTGCCAGCTAGTGGTATTGCAACAGCAACACCTGCTGATGTGGTTGACCCATGGGGTTTGCCAGCATTGAATACTGCTTTGTTATTAGCATCAGGTGTAACACTAACGTTTGCTCACCATGCATTACGTGCAGGCCACCGTAATCAAATTGTTGGCTGGTTAGTGGCAACGATTGCTTTAGGTGTTGCGTTCTTAGGATTCCAAGTTATGGAATATGGCCACGCTTATGCTGATGGCTTAAAATTAACTTCAGGTATTTATGGCTCAACTTTTTATATGCTAACTGGCTTTCATGGTTTCCACGTAACAGTGGGTGCGATCATGCTAACGGTAATCCTATACCGTGTACAAAAAGGCCACTTTAATGCCGATAACCATTTTGGTTTTGAAGGTGTTGCTTGGTACTGGCACTTTGTAGATGTAGTCTGGTTAGGTTTATTCGTATTTGTTTACTGGCTATAATATAGTTTAGAAGCAATAAAAAAGACCCCTTTATTGGGGTCTTTTTTTTAGTACTTAGAAAGAGAGAGTTATTATGACACAAGTTATTATTATTTTAGTTATTATTGCTATTTTAGTGGCATTAGGTTTTGGGTTAATTGGCATGGTCAGGGGCGGCAAGCAAGGATCGGATAAAATGTTTAAGTCTTTAGTAATCCGAGTAACACTTTCAGTACTGTTGTTTTTATTAGTACTATTTGCAGGTTACATGGGCTGGATTACACCCAATGCAGTCATGGTGGATGCACCCTTGGTACAAGCTCCAATAGTGCAGCCCGTGCAAAAATGATTAAACGTAGTTTTATTCTACCTGCGATTTTAATATCACTCACTGTATGGGGGTTATTATCATTAGGGTTTTGGCAGCTTGATCGAGCTGATCAAAAGCGCCAAATAGAATCGGCATTCTTAAAAGCGCAACAAGCATCAATATTGTCAGTTAACAATTTACAAGATTTATTAGATAAAGAATATCATCAAGTTTTGTTAAAGGGTCATTACGATAATGACAAGCAGTTTATTTACGATAATCAAATCGTTAACAGTACAGCAGGTTATTACGTATTAACCCCTTTTGTTCTTGAAAACAAAACAGCAATTTTAGTTAATCGCGGCTTTGTGCCTTGGTATAACAATCGCAATAAATTGGCTAATATCAATATCAGCACTGATGAAACCACGATTAAGGCAAAATTAATTAAACCCAAGCAGCGCATCAAACTAAAACAACATCCAATTAACACAACCTTTCCAATATTAATCCAGTCTTTGGACGTAAATAAACTCTCAAAACTTTCAAATTATCAAATTATTCCGATGATTGCGCAATTAGACACAGACCAGAAAGATGGGTTTTTTCGCAAGTGGGAGCCTTTCTATGGCAGTGTTGATAAGCACTTGGGCTATGCCATGCAGTGGTTTTTGATGGCGTTGGTATTGTCAATTATTGCTATTTATTTACTGATAAAGAATAGAAAAAGTTGATCTATATCAATTTTTCATTATTCACTTGACGGTATCATCTTGTGTATGTAGAATTGCAATTTATTTGAAAAAACCCATCAAGGATAGGGGTATTAATTATCAAACGAGGAGAGGTTAATGAACATAACAGAGAAATATGACTTAAATGTCGTAAAGTGGTTTTCTATCACGTCGGTGATATACTTGGTAGTAGGCACATTGGTCGGTGTTTATATTGCAGCAGAATTGGCATGGCCTTTTCTTAATGATCTTGGCACTGACACTCCTTATCTTCAGTTTGGTCGCCTAAGGCCACTACACACCAATGCGGTTATTTATGCCTTTGGTGGCTCTGCACTCATGGCGTCGGCATTTTATGTCGTACAAAGAACCAATCAAACCCGACTTTGGTCCAACAAAATGGCGTGGTTTACCTTTATCGGTTGGAATTTGATTATTGTTTCAGCAGTAGTGTCGTTTCCTTTAGGTATTACTTCTGGTAAAGAATACGCTGAATTAGAATGGCCAATTGATATTGCTATTACACTAGTTTGGGCCTCTTATCTTTATAACTTTATTATGACCATTCACATTCGTGACCGAGACAAGGTTCCACATGTATATGTGGCCAACTGGTTCTTTATGGGTATGATGGTAATGGTTACTTACCTACATGTGGTTAACTCTTTGGCTATTCCTGTGGGCATGTTTAAGTCTTATTCTATATTCTCAGGTGTACAAGATGCCATGATCCAGTGGTGGTGGGGACATAATGCAGTTGGTTTCTTCTTAACAGCAGGTTTCTTGGGCATGATGTATTACTTTGTGCCTAAGCAGGCAGAGCGTCCTGTTTATTCATACCGTTTATCAGTAATCCATTTTTGGGCATTGATGTTTGGTTACGTATGGTTAGGTGCTCACCATTTGCAATACACAGCACTACCAGACTGGGCCGGTTCTTTAGGTGCAACTATTTCCTTAGCGATGATTATTCCATCTTGGGGTGGCGCACTTAACGGTATCTTAACCTTGTCAGGCGCATGGGAGCGCCTGCGTGAAGATTACATCTTACGTTTCTTAATTATGTCATTAGCGTTCTATGCAATGAGTACGTTTGAGGGCCCGGTGATGTCAGCAAAAACAGTAAATGCATTATCGCACTATACTGACTGGACAGTTGGCCATGTACATTCTGGTGCATTAGGTTGGAACATTATGGTGGCAGCAGGCGCACTCTACCATATGCTTGAAAAAATTTACAATGTTAAGATGTCACAAAAATTATTAGGAATTCATTTTTGGACGCATACCATTGGTACGGTTGTTTACATTGTAGCTATGTGGGTATCAGGCATTATGCAAGGCCTAATGTGGAGAGCATACGATGAATATGGTACGCTAGCTTACACATTTGCCGAGTCAGTTTCAGCAATGCATCCATACTACGCAATGAGAGCAGCAGGTGGTGCACTGGTAGTACTGGGCGCTATTGTAATGCTAATTAATGTTGTTATTACTATACGTGGAGCAGGTCAAGAACAAACTTCTGCTCAAGCGGCTACTGCATAAGAGGAGAGAGCAATGGCAAATCAAAACACAAAAGAAAGCTTACAGGTCAAACTAGAGAAAAATATTTTCGCCATGTACTTGTTTATGGCAATCTCAGTGTCATTAGCAGGCATTGTAGAAATTGTGCCTTTGTTTACACATGCTGATGCAGTAAAAGACCAAGTAACAATGACGGACGGTTCAACTAAGAGTCTACTATGGCAAAGAGCAGAGGGTCAAAAATTATCAGACTGGAAGCCAGGTGATGGCGTTCGACCTAATACAGCGTTAGAATTAGCAGGTAGAGATATTTATGTACGTGAAGGTTGTTACCTATGCCATTCACAAATGATTCGTCCATTTAGAGATGAGAAAGAGCGTTATGGTCATTTCTCTTTGGCAGTGGAATCAAAATATGATCATCCATTCCAATGGGGTTCAAAACGAACAGGCCCTGATTTAGCACGTCTTGGCGGCAAGTATTCTGATGAGTGGCATATTCTGCATATGCGTCATCCACAAGCAGTGGTGCCAGAGTCAGTGATGCCTAAATATCGTTTCTTAGACGATGCAACCGTTGACGGTGCAACGATTCAAGCGCATATGGAAGGCATGAGAAAAGTTGGCGTGCCATATACTGATGGCGATATTGCTGATGCAGCTAAAGAGGTAGAAGGAAAAACTGAAATGGATGCAATGGTGGCTTATTTGCAATCACTGGGCAACATGATTAAGTTTGAAGATGGCGTTGTTTACCGCGAGTAAATGACATTAGTAGATAAAATTGGGGCAACTATAGCAGTTATTATATTTGTTTTATTAGCAGGTGCTTATTTTTATGCTTTTAGACCTAAAAATAAAAAACAATTTGAAGAATTGCGTAACTTTGTAAATAAAGAAGAACAGTAGCGAGGAGAAGAGTAATGAGCAAACATAAAAATCCATATCCAGGTGAGAATAATACAGGGCACTTTTGGGATGATGATAATGATGTTAGAGAGTTAAATAATCGTCCACCAAGATGGTATATGATGGCGCTGTATTTAGGCACCCTCTCTGTTATTGTTTATGCGTTTTACTATCCAACGATTCCATGGTTTGGAGAGCATAGCAAGGGTTCAGCCGAATGGACTCAGGTTTCTGAAATGAAAGAAAGTGTTCAGCAGCTAGAAGATTATCGTGAAGCAAGATTTGCCGATAAGGAAAAAGCCATTGCTGAAAAATCATTAGAAGAAATTGTGCTCGATACCGAGTTAAGAGATTATGCAGTTAAAACAGCCAAAGTACTCTTTGGTGATAACTGTGCAGCTTGTCATGGCGCTGGTGGTCAGGGTAATGATGGTTTCCCAGTATTAGCAGACGATGACTGGGTATTTGGCGGTACATTAGCACAAATTAGCGCAACAGTTACTCATGGTAAAAAAGGCTCTATGCCAGGTAAGGGCATGTTGGGCAATTTAACTGACCCAGAAATGGAAAAATTAACTGACTATGTTATGGGGTTGAGTCAGGGTAAAGATGACCCTGCTGGAAAAGTACTTTATATGAAAGGTATGTGTATGGCGTGTCATGGCCCTAACGGTAAGCCATCAGCACCAACGGCTGCTAATTTAACAGACGGCATCTGGCGCTTTAAAGCAGACGATCAAAGGGCGTCAGTATTACGTACAATCAAACACGGTGTTAACAAGCCGGGCGATCCAAACACACAAGATGCTGTTATGCCAGCATTTGGAGCCTCAGGTGTGATTGATGCAACGCAGCTTAAAAAACTAGTGGTTTATGTTCATCAACTAGGTGGCGGCGAAAAAGTTATTCCACCAACGCCTGAAGAGCTTAAACCTGTTGCTGCTAAAGGTTCTTCATTTGCCGCAGTTATTGCTGCTGCTGAAGCCAACTATAAAAAGGCCTTAGACGCATCAATGGCTTGGAGAGATACTGGCAGTATGATTAAAGAAGCTAAAAAATTAAACAAAGCAGGTAAAGGTGATGTTGCAATCGCACTGGCTAAAAAGGCCAATACGCAAGCAGTGAATGCGTTGGTGCAAGCCGCTGTCGCTGGCTCTGCCGGTCCAAGATTTTAATTAAATGTTGTTATTAAAAATGCCTCTTTTAAGAGGCATTTTTTTTGCATAAAAGACAATATTATTTTTCATTGATTTGACACACGTCAAGTATCAGACAAGTGCTGAGATATACAATGGCCATTATAAATACTTGACAAAGGTTTGATAATGAAAAACATTACAATAGCAATTTATTCAATTATTATCTTTATAGGCTCTTCTATTGTTTCAGTCAATGCTTTCAATGGGGGAATGTCTCCATACAGTAAAGACTCGTTTGTTACAAAAAAAGGAATCATTGCCAAGGTTGAGTCTTCATCTTTTAATCCAGTTATGGGACAAAAAGGTTTGCATCTTAAGGTTAATACCGCATCTGGAAACTACA